>JAKAMM010000441.1 GCA_021812905.1 Chloroflexota bacterium
TGACACCTCGAGCGTTTTCACGCGCGCTCCGATCACGAGTCCCAGACTTTCAAGATATTTGAGCAAGTCGATGTCTTGTGATTGCACTTTGCATACCGTTGCTTCTTGATCGAGTTGTAGGCTGGAAAGTGCACTGTTCTCATATTTTGGCATGACCAGATCAGCGGAGGGTATTGGATCTCCGTGTGGATCGCGGATTGGGTTTCCCATGGCGGCGGCAATGCGCGCTTCGAACTCCTCCGAAATCACATGCTCGAGTTTTTCCGCCTCGTTGTGGACTTCATCCCACGAATAGCCGAGCGTTTGCACCAGCCACGCTTCTATCAGGCGATGATGCCGGATAACTTCCAGCGCCGCCCGCTGCCCGGCCTCTGTCAGCATGACGCCCTGGTGTTTACGATAATCCACAAGCGGCGGTTTTGCAGACGCGAGGCGTTGGATCATGCCTGTTACCGATGCAGGAGCAATCCCGAGCCGTGTTGCCAGCGCGGTGGTGCTGGCTGGTTCGCCTTTTTCGGTAAGTTCGTAGATGTGTTTCAGGTAATCCTGAATGGAGTTGGTTAGATTATCTGTCATGGCTAAACAATAATTTAGGTCAGGCTAAATTATTCTAGTCAAAAAAGAGAAACGAGTCAAGGTGTCTCGTTTCTCTTTTGGGTAAGTAGATTGTTTTTCTATTTCTTTTTAGACCGTCTTCCGCCTGCGACCAGAGCAATTACCAAAAAGGCGATGGAAACCCATGTGAAGACATCATTGTTTGTGGTAAATCCAATCGCTAGAAACACCATCCCAATAAGAAGAAAAATGGGAGAGGCTCTGCGGATCCACGAAGATGGCTGGGGTTTCATCTGTAAACGGCGGGAGCGATATAGACTGCAATGGCGATAAAATGCGCCAATGCGGCCAGGATCACAAAGATGTGCCATACTTCGTGGAAGCCGAATTTGCCAGGGAAGAAATCCAATTTTTTCGTGATGTACACCACTGCTCCCAAAGTGTAAGTTACACCGCCGATCAAAAGCCATACCATCGCTCCAACCGGCAGGACGCGCAACATTTCGCCGATAGCGGCCAGGGCCAGCCAGCCCATGACTATGTACACACCAGCCGTCAGCCAGCGCGGGGCATTGATAATGAACATCTTGACCACGATCCCGATCACGGCCAGCGACCAGATAATGGCGAGCATTCCCCATTTCCAGAAACCAGTGAACATGATGGCGCAAATGGGCGTGTAGGTTCCGGCGATGAGCAGATAGATGGCCGAGTGATCAAATTTGCGTAGTTTTTCGAGAATCTTTGGTCCCGCTTTGACCATGTGATAGGTGGCACTGGCCGCGAACAACAGAATCAAGGTTGCGCCATAAATACTCAACGATACTTCCTTGACGAGACTGTTCCAGCCGATCACTATCAGTGTGATCAGGCCAATTGCCGCGACAATTGCGGCGAAGAAGTGGGTGAGTCCATTAACAGGCTCACGAAGCTTATTCATCATAGTTATCTCTGACTTTCTTGTATGGAAATGTGTAATCTCATGTCAGCGAAATTATACACGGGTTGCGCTTTGCCAGGTGGGCGTCAGTTCTTTGAGTTTTTTGGAAAACCACTACACACAAGGGCACAAAGTACACCAAGGGGAGAGGATGCACGATTTTGCGCTCTTTTTCCCTTCCTGACCTTCGCGACGCACCCGGTGGGTTGTGTACTTTGCGTTTAGAAAGTTATTCTCCCCAAAATTTTTACGCCCGCCCCATTTTGCCCGCTAAATGGAATTATTTCCCTTTTCTGCTATACTTGCCGGGACGAGGCGTGTATGGCGAAACGTTTGGTGTTGGTGGCAGGCAATATCGGTGCGGGCAAAACCTCGCTTACAGAGCGGATCGGGGCGCGGCTGGGATGGCGCTCGGGATTCGAGTCGGTGGCGGATAACCCGTATCTTTCCGACTTTTATGCGGACATGCACGCCTGGTCCTTTCACCTGCAGATTTTCTTTCTCGGCCACCGCGCCGAGCAATATCTCGAAGCCTCGCATGACGCCCGCTCGGCAATTTTGGATCGCAGTATTTATGAAGACTTTTATATTTTTGCGCGCGCATTGCATCACATGGGAAATCTGGCTGAGCGTGATTATCTTTCGTACAACCGTTTGTTCGACCTGGTCGTAGACAGCTTGCCACGTCCCGATCTTTTGGTTTATCTCAAAGCGCCGGTTCCGGTCTTGATGAACCGTATTCATCGGCGCGCTCGCAATATCGAGACGGGCATTAGCGCTGAATATCTTTCTCTGCTTGATTCGTTTTACGATGAATGGCTGGCGGCCTTTGACCTCTGCCCGGTGTTGACCATTCGCTCCGATGATATGGACTTTGTCCATCAGCCGCAACATTTGGAGAAGGTTGTACAGAGAATTCAAGACAAGCTTGCAGGGAAAGAGGAAGTTGATCTGAGAAGCGGCTAACGAGTCAGGCGAGTATTTATTTCGTAATGGCGACCCCGGTGAGCATCTTTATGTGGTAGTGGATGGCGCTTTGGAAATTGTCCTTGCCGCTGATTCTCCAGGTGAATTGCTTTCAAGGGTTTGCAATCGCATCGAGTA
>JAKAMM010000442.1 GCA_021812905.1 Chloroflexota bacterium
AAAACTTCGCGAGCTTGCAAAAGCAAACGGAACTGACGCACGACCATTCCCCACACACTGAACGGATCATCATTTTCTAAAAGCCTGTGCAATAATTTTTGCGCGGACTGACCATTGCCGGATGCCAATGCGTCGACCATTCCAAAGATGTCCGGCTCGGCAGTGACGATACTGACCGCTTCCACATCCGCGATTTTGATCGGCCGCGCCCAATTGACATACGCCAGCAGTTTGGCAATTTCCTGCGCCGCCTGACGCGTGTCCGCCCCGGCCATCTCGGCCAGTTTTGTGGCCGCGGCAGGTTCGATCTGTCCATTCTGACGTTTTGTCTCGTTGACGATCCAGCCGCTCATGTCTTTGAGGCGCGGCATCATAAAAGCCTGCGTCTTTACGTCCCCATTTTGTTTTTGAGCCCATTTATTTAACCAATGCTTTTCGGCTTCCTTCGGCTCGATGGATTCGTACATTACCAGCCGCGTTGTATCGGATATATTTTCAAGAAGCTCAAGGAATTTTTTTCGCAGGGCGGGCGTTGTGTATTTGGCAGAGGGATTTGCCAGCAGAACCAAACGATATTTCGATAAGAACGGCATCGCATTCAGCGCGTTGTTCAAATCATTTTCACTGACAGCGCGCGCTTCGAGGCGTGCGCTGTTCATGTCCGCGCTGGTGGCATCTGGAAAATCCGCGGCAAATTCAGCCAGTTTGCGCGAAATGGCAAATTCATCGTTGCCGAAGAGAAAGGTGATGTTGGTCATAATTTATGTAGGGGCGACTGGCCAGTAGGGGCGACTGGCCAGTCGCCCCTACATTTGTGTGATCACGCGATGAGCAGTGAGGCGTCCTTGCATGGATGGGCGGACTTCAACAAGCTGAAGATCCCCCATGTCCGCGTCGGTGGTGATCTTTTGCTGAAGGATCGGTCCAAGCGGCTGACTGAGCGCGAAACCCGCCAGCGCAAACGCGACCGCGAACGGCAGGCGCAGAATCCGCCCGAAGGTGGATTTGGCTCCTCGAAGCGCGAACCAGGCAAAAGTCCCGGCGAGAAGCACAGTGGCAGCCAGGTTGGTTCCGCACCCGGCGTGGATGGCGAGTCCGCTTTCACCGGCGCGCAGCCGCGTCAGCGCCTGCATCACCGCAGACTGAACATCGTCGATGGAAAAGTCGCCGAGGATGAAGAAGCCGGTCGGGTTGGAATGTCCTGCCATGTGCTGGTTGGGATATTTGGCGGCCAGCACGTGAAGCGTGGCATGTTCGAGCGCGTGGTTGCGGCGGGTTTCGAGAACAAACGGGAGATCGAGAATTGAATTAGCCATGCAGTGATTATACCAATCAAAAATAATTCATGTCATTGCGAACCCGATAGGACGACACTGCACCGCACTGCGTTCGATGCAGTGCAGGTGAGCAATCCCCAAATAACGAGGAGATTGCTGCGCGGAAAATCGCCGCCTCGCAATGACATGAATTTATAAGTTCTTTTTATTGGATTGAATTTTATTCAGCTGATTCAGATTTTCCGGATGCCGCCAGCATGAAGCCGATAAACATCAGGATCGCGCCGACAAATTCGCTGAGGTAAAGCAGATCAGTCAGGCCGGCCTTGAGAAAAGTTCCGCCGGTGGCGGGAGCGAGCGCGCCCGCCGCGATGAGAATGTTTCCGAACATGCGATTGGCGAGAACTTTTTTGCGCCAAAAAAGAAATGCGGAATAAATCGCGCCGCCGACCAATGTCAGCGTGCCGTAAATGTTCAAGAGGATGGTCAACAAAATAATCAGACCGCTGCGAGCGAAGACAGTTTTATATTGTTCCGAGACCATTTTCGCTGTGTTAAAGTTTGAAGATAAAGTGGGAGCAAAAAGCACAAGCAGAATCGCAAGCGCCGAAACGGCGGCCAGGACCCAGGTCAGGATTTGAGCCGTGTTGCCTTTGCGGATCAACAGATGAACGGAGCCCATTCCGAGCCAGGCGGCAGTCAGCATTGCGCCGGTCAGATACCAGATCTTGACGAAGAGACTGTTGAAGGTCAGACCGAGGATGACTTCGGTGAGCGTTCCAATTCCGTAGAAAAGCAGACCGATGGACCACAGCAGATTATGCGTTCCGCCGCGCTGGCGATAGCGGGTAAAAACTGCTACAACAAAAGCAAACGTGACGAGGGTGGAAAGGTAGGGTATGTAGTTCATATTATCTCCAGAAGAAAAATTATGCGCCGGGTGTGAGACCCAACAGCGACATGACCAAAATGACGAGCACGGCCAGCAGGATTAACACCAGCAGGCCGAGCAGAACCGGAACCAATTTCTCCGTCCAAAAGGATGGATCAAAGCGCTTTGACTGGTTTGATCTTTTCATTGAGCCATCTCCAGCGATTGAAAAGTTTCGAGCAGGTTTAATAAGATCAAATCTGTAAATTGATGCACCTGACGCAGCATCTCGCCCCAGGCCTGCCCGGATGGAATATTGGCATCCTGATAGACGTTGATGATGGATTCGAGTAAAACATCGCGAAAAAATAAAAATGCACGCACCGCCTCGAGACTGCTCAGGCCGACGCGGTGGGCACGCGAGGCGTATTCATATCCGATGGCGTGGACC
>JAKAMM010000443.1 GCA_021812905.1 Chloroflexota bacterium
GCCAGGCGGTTTGATTGTGCAAAAGATTCTGCCACCAGGAGGTTGTCACAAATTCAGGCAGGACGACAACCGCCAATTGACCGTCGTTATGCTCCAGATCGGTCTTCTCCAAATATTCAAGCAGCGGACCAACAATCGAGCGGAACGGAGACGGGATGATAACCAGCGGCACATCCGGCCACCACTCCTTCCATTCTTCGCTCACGCGGGACCCGGAACCGGCTTCCATTTCGACAAAGACCGCCGTCACATTTGACGAAATAGATTCCGCGAATGAGACTGCATTGATCATGCCGCGATGCACGCCCGAAATCGGGATCACCACGCGCGCTGGGCTGACAGGCCTCAGCGAAGGCGGCAATCCGTGCATGGAAAGCTGGTTCCTGACCTGGTCATAGTGCTGGCGGACGCGATGAAACGCCAGCACAATCAGCGGGATGACCAGCACGGTGATCCAGGCGCCCTCCACAAACTTGCTGACTGCCACAACGAAAACGGTTGCCCCGGTCGCCAACGCACCCGCGCCGTTAAAGACCGCTTTGATAATCCATCCGCCACCTTTTTCCCTGAACCAATGCACAACCATGCCCGCCTGTGATAGCGTGAAAGCCAGGAACGCGCCGATAGCAAACAATGGAATCAAGGCATGAGTATCGCCGTTGAAGAATACGATCAAAATCCCAGCTGCAATGGACAGCAATAGGATGCCATTGGTAAAGACCAATCTATCTCCAAGTCCGCGAAGCTGTCGGGGAAGAAAGCCATCGCCGGCCACGATGGCTGCCACGCGCGGAAAGTCCGCGAAACTGGTGTTGGCCGCCACAGCCAAAATAAGCAAGGTGGAGAATTGAATTACAAAATAGAAAAATCCATTGCCCAGCAGCCGCCGTGCCAACGCGGAGAGAATCGTCTCGTTTGGGCCGGCAACCACGCCCAGGAACTGCGTCAATCCAATGCTCCCCACGAAAAGCGCGCCCATCAATAACGCCATCACGATCAAGGTTTGACCAGCGTTGCGCGCCTGCGGAGGTTTGAAAGCCGGAACGCCATTACTGATCGCCTCGATGCCCGTCAGGGCGGTACAGCCCGTAGCGAAGGCATGCAGGATCAGGAAAAAAGTCAGGGGCGAAACAGCCGCGGGAACAGTGGCCGTTGTGAGCGGAGTCGGACCTTCGATCCATAAACGCACCGCACCGTAAGCCAGCATCGGGAGATAAGTAACTAGGAACAGATAGACCGGCACGGCCATCACGGTGCCGGTCTCGCGCAGGCCGCGTAAATTGATCACAGTGATGACGGCCAGCAAAAATAGCGAAAGCACAACGCGGTAGGGCCAAAGCCCTGGAAAGGCCGAGGCAACGGCGGCCACGCCCGCCGTCAGGCTGACCGCCGCGTTGAGGATGTAATCAACCAGCAAAGCCGCCGCAGCGACCAATCCGGGAAATGTGCCGAGGTTGGATCGCGCCACGATGTATGATCCGCCGCCGGTCGGGTATCCATGAATGGTCTGATAATAAGAAAGCGCCACAACCACCAGCAGTCCAATGATCGCCAGCCCAATTGGCCAGGCATAAGCCAGACCTGCGCTGCCCGCGATGATCAATCCAAGATAAATTTCCTGGTTGGCATACGCAATGGAAGAAAGCGCGTCGGGAGAGAAAGCTGCCAACGCACGGATTTTGTTCAACTGTTTGTGCCCGGCGGAGGATGTCGGCAAAGCCGGGCCGATGAGCCAATCCTTCAAATGTGAGAACATGCGCTTCTACTCCTCGTTGGTCAACTTGATTATACGCTCGATAACCTGCTATACTATTTCAGAGAAAGGACGCCAAATTCTTATGAGTCAGAAAAAAATCGCAATGAAGCCCGACAAGAAAATCGCGCTGGTAGCACACGACAACAAGAAACAGGACCTGGTGGAGTGGGCCAAATTCAACCGCGACCTGTTGGCGCATCACCAAGTATATGCAACCGGCACAACCGGCGAGATGCTGGAGCGCGAGCTTGGATTCAAAATCACAAAGCTCCAAAGCGGCCCGTTAGGCGGCGACCAGCAGGTCGGCGCGATGATCGTGGAAGACGAGATCAACTTCCTGATCTTTTTCTGGGACCCACTGGAACCGATGCCGCACGATCCCGACGTCAAGGCGCTTTTGCGGATGGCCGCGGTCTGGAACATCCCGATCGCGTGCAACCGCGCCTCCGCCGACTTTATGATCTCGTCCCCGCTGATGGACAGCGAATACAACCGCCTCATCCCCGATTACAACGGCTATCGCAAGCGGAAGATCCCGCAAGCTGAGGCAACGAGCAAAAGCCAAAAAGTTTTGGAGTCAAAATAGATGGTATCACCGGAGCAATTTTGAACCGCGAAGACCGCTAAGATCGCCAAGAAAGACAAAGAACTTTGCGTTCTTCGCGAGCTTGGCGGTTCGATCAAGGCTTGTTTGACGACTCTATAGTGAGTGCGGTTCTATCAAATAGATACAGGTTAATCACAATGAACATCACGAAAACTTTATATGTATCCAACCGGGTCGAATGGCGCAGATGGCTGAAAAAGAACTACAAAACAGAAAAAGAA
>JAKAMM010000444.1 GCA_021812905.1 Chloroflexota bacterium
CCGCAAACGGTTGAGTAAAGCAAAAGATCTTTGATAGTCAGTGTGCCTTCGGCGGCGCGTTGTGCCAAGACCGAATCTTCGAGCACGGGTTGCATGAAACCGCTGAAGCCGGTGTGCGGAAAATCGGCGCGGTCGACAGCCTCGGTCAGGAGCGCCGCGGCGGCCAGCGAACCGTGCAGTCCAATTTTTGGAACGCCCATTTTTTCGACCGCATTGCCGAGGGAATGAGCGCGGTCGGGGAAAGGCGCTAGGGAAAAATCAATGCCGCCGAAATGGATATTCGATAATTCGGTATTCGCTATTCGAGCAATCACTTTGCCGTGTTTTGTGATTTCGGAAATTAATTTTTGCCTTCCTTCATCCACCGTCAACGGTCTATCGCCTACGGTCGAAAACGCTTCTACTGCCAAATCGGCCGCCTCGGTTGCGATTGCAAATGCGGGTTGATCGTTGTTGTGATACGCGGCGGGGAAAAATGGCGCGCCTGCCTTGACGTTTGCCAGCGCGGCAAAACGCAGATTGGCCAGGCCGTTCGGGTCGAGCGGCGCAGACTTGACGATGATGTTCGCGCAGGCGCGAATCGCATCGAGATATATTTTGGAGTCCGACAGCTTGCTGTCGGTATTTCCAGCCATCACGCCGCTGAAGAAAATATTTTCGGACGCAGAGATCGCATCGGGAATGATTTCGTAACTGCGCGGCAAGTCCGGCAAGGCTGGTCCGAGTGATAAGTAAGCAATTCCAATTTGTTGAATGAGCTTTGTAAGTTGCTCTGCGAATTTTGGCAGATCATTGATATTCTTTTCGCCAAGCAATTTGGGAAACAGAATGGTCACCAGCCGCATGGTCTGGACTTCGTAGCCCGCGGCCTCATACGCGGATTTTGCTTTGCCGAGAAATTCTCCGGCTTGTCGCAGGACTTTTTCTTCGAGCGGATATTTGGGATTGCAGAAGTAGGTGATTGAGCGGATTTTCATATTAGTCTCTCATACAATAAGCAATGTAATTTTGTTGGGTACCTTTTTCTGTCTTTTTGGTTATTAATTCGATTGATGCGATTTTCAATCCGTTGAGTGTTAAACAATCTTTTACTTTATCTTGAGAGCGAAAACTTGTTACGACGGCTTTATAAGATGGCACAGGAACTTGTTCAGGTTGAACAGTCCTGGCAAGAGATTTACGCCAATCTTGAAAACCAAGAAAATGAAGGATTGCCTCGCCATTTGGCTTCATCACGCGTTTTATAGCCTGCAACGTCAAATCAAGTTCGCACGGACTTAGATGAAATAGCACGCCTATGGCGACTGCAAAGTCAAAGCTTGAAGATTGAAATGGAATGTGACTTGCAGGCGAACATATCACAGATGCCGCCAAGTTCTCTTTTGCACAACGGTCTTGGCAGAATCGCAGTCCGGTCATGATAGGGTCAATGCCAACTATTTGAAATCCTGCATGGTAAAGTGGTGAGAAGGCTCGTCCTGAGCCGCACCCAATATCGAGCGCAATTTTATTCTGCTTTGCGCTCGTCTGTTTGATTAATTCTGTCGCAAGTGGTGATGCGGGCGATTGTGCCATTGTATTGGCCCAATCTGACCAACTATTTTCATTGCCATCGACTGTCCAAACGATAGGCATTCGGTTAGTTACCCTTTTCTTTGCCTCATCACTTCAAACATCAACACTGACCCGGCCACCGCCGCGTTCAGCGATTCTGTTTTTCCCGCCATTGGAATTTTGACAAAAGCATTCGCGAGTTTCTTTGCTCGCTCACTTGCGCCTTCGGCTTCACCACCGACTATTAATGCCAATGGTGATTTGAAATCCGTTTCCCAGCAGGATTGACCATCCATGTCGGCCAGATGCATTTTTAATTTCGCTGACTCGCTGAATTGCCGAATCGCATCCCACGTCATTGTATGGATCGGTAATCGAAAATGTGCGCCCATACCCGAACGGACAACTTTCGGCGCGAAGGCGTCTGTCGTTTCGGGTGGAATCAAAACAGCCTGCACACCCGCCGCGTCGGCAGTGCGCAGCAGCGTGCCGAGATTGCCAGGATCGCGGATGGAATCGGGGATAAGAACGAAATTCAGGGAATCGGGAATTGGTAAATTGGTAAATTCAAGAACAGCCAAAATGCCTTGCGAAGTTTCGGTCTCGCTCAGCGATTGAAGCAAGCTGCTTTCCGCTTTTTCAATCTCTATCCCTCTTTCTTCTATCTTCTTTCTTAATTGCGAGCCGCGTTCGCTCAATTCATCGCTGTACAAAACAAATCGAAACGGCCAGTTTGCTGCAAACGCATCTTCCACAAGACGCACGCCCTCGGCTAAAAATGCGCCTGCGTCCCGCCGCTCTTTCGGACGGCCTGCCAGTGCGCGAACTAATTTGATTTTGGAATTTTGGGAGGATGAGATCATCAATGCCTGATAAATTCAAGATTTAAATTGTTCGGTCCACGAAGAGATGAATGCCCTGATGGTTGTATCGTCGAATAAAACCAAACGGACCAATTTGATTCCAGATTTATGATGCAAAAAATAATTTTTGATCATTGAAAATATCACACCTGCCGCGCGGTCTTTTG
>JAKAMM010000032.1 GCA_021812905.1 Chloroflexota bacterium
CGCGAAGATCATTTCACCAGCGGGTTGGCGCGCTTGCTGCAAATCACACCCTTTTTCTTTCCTGTCCCCGGCGGCGAGCGGACAGTGATCCAGCCGCTTTGGGTTGAAGACCTGGTGTCTGTGATCATGTGGTCGTTGAAAAATGAAGATACTCTCAACCAGACTTATGAGATCGGCGGGAGTGAATACTTCACCGTGCGGCAGATCATGGAGATCATCATGCAAGCCGCACAGCGCCCGCGCATTTTGTTTGAGCTTCATCCGGTTCTTTTGCGCGCGTTAATCGTGACCTTCGAGTCCTTCATCCCAAATTATCCTGCGTCTTCTCTCTGGCTCGATTATGTTTCGGTCAGCCGTACCTGCCCGGTTGATAATTTGCCCAATGCGTTTGGTTTGATGCCGGCGCGTTTTGCCTATCGGCTCGATTATCTAAAGCGTTCACCCTGGTATGGCGAGCTTTGGAAGAAAACCTCAAGGAAAGTTTCCGAAGCGAGCGCCAGGGTTTTGGAAAGCATTAGAACATTTAGGCTGCCGTAAAAATTTTTGAAAACAATGATGTCTCATCCAATCATCCGACTCTTGGAAACTCCCGAAGAAATGACTGCGGTCGAGGCCCTGCAAAGTGCAGTCTGGCCTGGCAGTGAGACCGACGTTGTCCCCGCTCACATGCTGATCACCATTGCCCACAACGGCGGATTGGTGCTCGGCGCGTTCGTGGACGAAAAATTGGTCGGCTTCGTCTTCGGTTTTCCGGGCCTCGAAACCACGCCCGACGGGCCGCGCCCCAAACATTGTTCACACATGGCGGGCGTTCATCCCGACCATCGCGACAGCGGCCTCGGCTTTGCACTCAAACGCGCCCAATGGCAAATGGTGCGGCATCAGGGACTCGATCACATTACCTGGACCTACGATCCGCTCCTCAGCCGTAACGCGCAATTGAACATCGCGCGCCTCGGCGCGGTCTGTTCCACTTATCATCGCTCCGAATACGGCGACATGCGCGACGGCCTCAACGCCGGTCTGCCCTCCGATCGTTTTCAAGTAGACTGGTGGCTCAATACCAAACGCGTCGAACGCAGACTTGGCAAACGCGCCCGCCCGACTTTAAAATTGAATCATCTTGCGCGCGTCGGGGTTCGCCCGCATTACACGCCTCAAACCGGACCCGATAACTTGCCGCGCCCGCCCGAACATTTTCCCCCACTGGAAGCGCAACTCATCGCCGCCGAGATCCCGTCCGATTTCATGACTTTGAAATCCGCTGACTTCGCCCTCGCCCGCGACTGGCGCTTCTTCTCGCGCGAATTCTTCGAGACGGCTTTTGCCAAAGGGTATCTTGTCACCGATTTCATCTATGATAAAGGTGAGGGCGGCCCGCGTAGTTTTTACATCCTCACTGACGGCGAAAGCACACTGGACTCTTCAGCATGACGCGGCCATCTTTAATTCAAAGGGTCGTTCGCAAGATAAAAAAGACTCTTCTTTCCTTTTTCTTTCTTGATCAATGGGTCATCATGACGGGGAAAAATATAAGCCACGATTCGCTTGAAGGGTCAACGCTCCGCCCGTTCATCCCGGAAAAAGATCGCTATTGGGCTGATCCGTTCATCGTTGTAAAAGATAATCGGTATTATGTTTTCATCGAGGAAAAAATCCTGGCTGCGGGGCTTGGTCGCATTGTCTGTTTGACTCTTGATGAAGATGGTGGTCTTTTATCAAGTCAAGTTGTTCTGGAGCGGCCATATCATCTTTCGTATCCCTTCGTCTTTGAATATCAGGGCGAAATGTACATGCTGCCTGAAACGGCGGCCAATCGCACGCTGGAGTTATATCGCTGTCTGCATTTTCCCGACCAATGGCAATTCGTCAAGACGTTGATGACGGATATTTACGCTGTGGACGCGACCCTGCTTGAGTACGGTAAAAAATGGTGGCTGTTCGCGAATGTCAAAGAAGAGGGCGGTTCGAGCCTCGATGCGTTGCATCTCTTTTATGCCGACAGCCTGCTTGCCGACAAATGGACGGCGCATCCACTTAATCCAATTATCAAGGATATGCGCTCAGCGCGACCAGCAGGCCGCATCTTTACGCAGGACGGAAAGCTGATCCGCCCTTCGCAGGATTCGTCCCGCCGATACGGATACGCGCTCAAGTTCAATCGCATTGATAATTTAAGTGAGAATGAATACGAAGAAACAAATGTGACATCGTTTTTTCCGAGGGGCGGAAAAATCCTCGCAACCCATACTTTCAATCAAGCGGGGGAGATGACGGTGATTGACGCAATTATCAGAAGAACAAAGTAATGCAGACTTCGGAAGTCTTTTGGGAGTCTTCAAGATCCTAAGCCTACGGGAAAGACTTCCGAAGTCTATAAGTGCTATTAACGCATGAGACGACCCGCAAGAGTCGTCTCAGCGGTTGGATTGAGAGAAAGCGGGGTTACCTCCGCACAGATGGATTCTCTTCATTGACCATTGCACTCATGCCGACGGGATAATACGTCGGCTCGGGGCGCGGCATTGGCGGCAAGAACTTTGTCTATTGGATATTCGTCCTGAGACGGTGAATAAATTTGCTGCATTGGATGGACGTACAAACCCAGACGGTTCCCCCCTGCTGATAACTGGTGACACGGTTCTGACAAAGATTCCCGACATTGTGGATTTCTGTCGCGTGTATCTGGGAGTTGACCCTGTGACTTAGTTGATGCCGATCCAACCGACAGCGCATTACGCGATGGGCGGTATTCCCACAAATAAATTTGGTGAAGTTGTGATTGACGATAAGAACACCGTGTTCCCTGGTCTGTTCGCGGCGGGCGAATGTGCGTGTGTCTCTGTACATGGAGCCAATAGACTCGGTACAAATTCATTGCTTGACTCGTTGTCTTCGGCAAACATGCTGGCTTGCGCGCCGCCGAGTACGCGAAGACTGCCGAATTTGAGAAACTGCTCGAGAACGCTGAATCAGCTTCACGGCCCGATTTTGATGCGCTGCGCAAAGGGTCAGGCAAAGAGAACGTATGCGACCTGTCCAACGAGATGAAGAAGGTCATGTTCGCAGACGTCGGCATTTATCGAAATGAAAAAGATATGCAATCCGCTTTGGATAAAGTGCGCGAGTTGAAGAATCGTTTCAAAGATGTGACCGTGAGCGATACAGGAAAAATTTTCAACACAGAATTATTGAACGCGTGGGAATTTGGCAACCTGCTCGATATTGCTGAGGTAGTTGCGTTGAGCGCATTGAACCGCAAAGAGAGTCGCGGCGGACATTCACGCGAAGATTTCCCCGACCGCGATGATAAGAACTGGCTCAAGCATACATTGGTATGGAACAAGAACGGCAGGTTGGAAATTGATTACAAACCAGTGGTCATTACCAAACATCAACCCAAGGCAAGAGTTTATTAAAAGAAGGTGTCAAAAGTGTCAGAGTGTCAAAGGTGTCAGGACACTTTCGACACTCTGACACTTTACAGGAGATTTTTATGGAAATTACGGTAAAGATATTTCGATATGATCCCGAGAAAGACACGCGCGGTCATTACGAAACTTATATAGTGGAAGGCGACGAGAATGACCGCGTGTTGGATGTGCTTGAATTGGTGAAAGGCAAGACCGATGGTTCGCTGGCGTTCCGTCGTTCGTGCGCGCATGGCGTGTGCGGTTCGGATGCGATGCGAATCAACGGGCGCAATCATTTGGCATGCAAAACTTTGGTGCGCGATGTGGGCGCGAACATCACCGTTGAACCTGTGCTTGGCTTGAAGGTTCAAAAAGACCTGATCGTGGATATGGAACCGTTCTTCGATAACTACAAGAAGATGCTCCCATATTTGATCAACGACAGCCCGCTGCCTGCCAATGGACGCGAACGTTTGCAAAGTTCCGAAGAACGCGCGCGCTTTGATGAATCAACGAAGTGTATTTTGTGCGCGGCTTGCACTACATCCTGCCCATCGTATTGGGCGAACAACGAATATTACGGTCCCGCCGCGATTGTGACCGCGCATCGCTTTATCTTCGACAGCCGCGATGAAGGCGCGTCACAGCGTCTGCATATTCTGAGCGAGACGGATGGCACGGCGCGCTGTCACACGGCGTATAACTGCACCGAAGCCTGTCCACGTGATATCAAGATCACGAAGGCGATTGGCGAGGTGAAGATGGTAATAGTGACGGGGAAGTTGGATTAAGTTCAGACAGTGGACGATGGACCGTAGACGATAATAAGCCGCGCATTGCGCGGCTTGTTGCTTTTAAGGGTGCTTTTCCCTATAATGGAATTGAGTTGCATATCCGGCAACTTGAAAGAAAGCAGAAAAATGAAAATCGTTCAACAACTTTTGATCCTATTCGCCTTTTTCGGTATCGCGGGATGTGATCAGCAGATATTAAGGCCATTTAATCCAACGGGTAACCCCGATACGACCGTTCCTCCCCAGGCGGTCCCCACCCTTCCGCCAATAGCCCCCCTGGGATCCCCGTCAATTTATATCACGCCGTTACAGGTGGAACCGGACGAATCGATAACGATCAGCGGGGACGGATTCACACCCAACGGTTCCGTGACGTTAATTCTAAAGATGCAGGGCCAACCTTTGTCCACTTATGAACTAAAGGCAGATGCATACGGGAACGTCGTTAGCGGATCCATCACACTTCCCGGCGGAGATTATCCCGCTGAATTGAAAGCGTACATTCTTGATGAAACCAGCGGGCAGTCGGCGGAAAAAACTTTTTCGGTCGTGCCGAGTCAGTCCGGAGAAAAAGCCATACAGTTTGAACAAGCGGTCGTGATACGCGGTCAAAGCGTGGGCTTCACTGCGCGCGGTTTTTATCCCAATGAAGAAGTGAGGGTGAAGATTACCAGACCCGATGGAACCGAAGTTGAATATTCTGCTCAAACAGATGACTACGGACAGTTGCAGGGCACCGTCAGTGTGGATCTCGACCGCCCGTTGGGTCTGTATGAGACAAATATCAGCGGCGCGTCCCACGGGCACGAAGCAAATGGATGGTTTACCGTAATGTCGGATATTGTACTGGAGGACGATATTGAACTGCCAGTCTGCACACCCATGCCGATTTATCTGGGCGACATGGATCCGATAGAGGCCCCCATTCACGAGATCACAAGCTGCACAGTCCCTGTGACCCTGGCTACATGTAGTTTCGTTCCAGGACCCGGAAATGCGGGAACGCTGTCCATTCACTGTCTGCAGAAAGGAACAGGAACCGGCTCCATCACTTTTATTCCCGAGTGGACCGGGGAGGGACCAGGAAATAAAGCGGAACGAACGGCTACATTTACGCTTGTCTGTAAATGATACAACCGCATATGAATGTAAATACGCCGCGTCCTTTCCCGATGGTGGAAGTGTCTTTGCGGGATAAAGACGGCAGCGAAGTTCCCCATGACGGTCAAAGCCTTGGCGCGGTGTGGGTATGCAGTCCGTGGCTTCCCGAAGGTTATTACAAGGAACCGGAACTCGCCGCCGAATCGTACATTGACGGTTGGTTCCGCTCCGGGGATTTGGGCGTGATGTATCCAAATGGCGGACTTTACGTTGCGGACCGAGAGCGCGATGCGATGAAAAGCGGCGGCGAGTGGATTCCTACGGGGATGTTGGAAGCCATGCTCTCGGAACATCCGGTGGTAGGGATCGTCGCAGTCATTGCCCGCCCGGACAAAAAATGGGGCGAGCGTCCCCTCGCCATCGTGAAACCCGCAGGCAAAGTAACTGCCGACGAATTGCGGGCTTTCCTGGAGCCAAAAATCGCGGAGGGGAAAATCGCCAAGCATTGGATTCCCGATGCGTTTGAGTTCGTGGGTGAAATTCCTCTCACGAGCGCCGGAAAAATCGACAAAGTTGCCCTGCGTGAACAATTTGCATCATAGAATTGGATGTTTGATATGTCTATTCAAGCCATGTTGACCCCCGAAGAACTTGCTTTGCGCGCAAAGGTACAGGATTTCCTCGCATCGGTGCCGCATCAACTCCTTTTGGATATGGACGCGGACAAAATACGCTATCCGAAGGAATTTCTGGAAGAAGCGGGACGCCGCAGCCTGCTGGGGCTTCGCTTCCCTACCCAATACGGCGGCGCGGGGCTGCCATGGATGTCCGAACTTGTCGCGCTTGAGGAAGTCGGCGTGCTGGGGACATCGCTGGGTTGCCTATACTCGTTGGTTTCGATTGTTGGTGAGGCGGTTGACAAGTTCGGCACCGCAGAACAAAAGGGAAAATATCTCAAGCCGATGATTGCCGGAGAAATCGGCGTGGCTGAGGGATTGACCGAACCGCGCGGCGGCTCGGATTTCTTCGCCGCGACCACCCGCGCCCGCCGGGAAGGAAATGTCTTCTACCTTTCCGGGCAAAAACGCTTTGTCGTCGGCGCGGAAGGGGCAGACCTGTTCCTGATTTACGGGAATGTCGAGGGGATTGACGACCCCAAAAAGGCGATGACCGCCTTTTTGGTCGAGCGGGGATTTGGTATAGAGGTTGCGCATGTTTACGGGTTGATGGGCACCCGCGGTGGCGGGACAGGTCGTATTGTCTTCAAAAATGTACCGGTGCCAGTGGAAAATGTTCTCGGAGGGGAGGCGGGAATCGGCAAGGGGACGGCGGTCTTCAACCAGATGATGATTCCTGAACGGATGACCTCCGCCGGAGGCGCGGTCGGGATGGGACGCGCCGCGATTGAGATTGCCGCGCGCTACGCTGACCGCCGGCGCGCCTTCGGGCAAAAAATCCGGCAGTTCGAAGCCGTCAGTTTCAAGATTGCAGATAGCGTTACGCTTTTGGACGCGGCGCGCGCCTTGAATTTTACGACTGCGCATGCCATCGAAGCGGGCGGCGACCCAGGCAAGATTCGCCGACTGGTCTCGGAATCCAAAAAATTCTCAACCGAAGTTGCGTGGGAGGTGGTCAATCATGCCATGCAGGTGTTGGGCGGTATCGGTTATACCAACATCTTCCCGGTGGAAAAACTTTTGCGCGATGTCCGCCTGATTACCATTTGGACAGGCACGAACGAGATAATGGATCTGGTCATTCAGCACGAGTTTTATAAGGAATTTGGGAAGATGACGCAACGGGGGCGCAACGTGGAAGAGGACGCCGCCGGGGCGGAATTTACAGAGGAGAAGGAATACAACGAGTAAGATCATTGGTTACAAGTTAAGGATTGGTACCTGTCTTGGCTCATCCACCAGAAATTTTAGGATACCCACAAGCAGCACTTGTCCGGAATGAAGTGGCCGGAAAGATTCGGAGTTGTTGCAAAACAAAGGGGTTGTCTCAAAAGGGGATGAAAAACGGGTCAAAAACAGTGTAAGCGGGCCCGAGACAAAAAAACTGGCGCTCCAATGACCGCCAGTTTTTTTGTCTCTTGCTGTTTCCAGCTTCTTTTACCCAGCTTTTGCTCCCTTTTCTAGACAGCCCCATGTTTACTCTCCGACAACCTGCCAGGAGTATTTTATGGGCACAAATCAAAATTATGACGAAAGCCACTTTGTTGGTAATCATCGAATTGCTACAATAATGATATAGAAAAATTTACAAAACACCTAAATATGAGATAACTACTTAAGTTGATGAATTCCAATTGGTAATGTATCATTTATGGGGGCTGGACTTAATTGGATAAAGGAGAAGAGTTAAGATGAAAAAATCCTGCGTTATTACCATTGTAATTGTGGTATTTATCGCTGTCTGCCTCGCATCAATAGGCATTGGTGTCTTCTTCCTAACTAGAATCCCCCCTGTAGAAACTCAAGTCTTCCCAGGTTCCACCTTGGTACACGTCCTGCTTTCAGCGCCGAAATCCCCCACCGGTTGGCCGCTCAACGCATACATCCCCCTCCAGGCTGAAGCGTACGGCGGGGGAACAATCTCCACGATTGAGCTGTACATAAACGGGCAGCTCTACCAAACGGTCAATACTCCCGCCGGTTGGAATCAACCCGAATATGCCGCCAGTTGGTACTGGCAGCCCGGAACGACCGGCACATTCATCCTGCTCTCGAAAGCCACCAACACACTGGGAGCAACGGGCATTTCTGACCCCGTCCGCCTGGATGTGATAGACGCCGCCGGGACCGTCTCGCCCTATCTGGCAAAGGAAGGTGAAACACTCGAGACCATTGCCGGGAGCGAACAGGTGGACATCGCTGACCTGGCGAAAGCCAACCCTTCGCTCGAAGACCCGAGCCAGATCATTCCGGTGGATACCCGCATCGACCTGCCCAACCCGCCAACTCCTGTCACCAATCCAAACATCATCTCCGGTTTTGAGATCTTAGGGTTGGAGGAACTGCCGCAGGTTGACCCCAACACGCTTCCTGAGCCGGGCAGTGAAGAGAGCAACCCGCCCCCCACTCCTCCTCAGGGTTTTCATATCCCCTCCTTTCAGGATCTGAAATTCTGGATTGACCAGTCCAAACCGGATAATTCAGTAACTCTTCCACGGGAACCGGTCATCAGCACCACCTTCAGTAAATGCAATGTTATTCTGCATCTTAACAGTCCGGTCTTCAGCGACTCGAATGATCCTGCGGTGGATTCAAGTAGTAATGAAAGCGGATTCTTTGTCTACCGTTCACAGGACGGAAAACCATTTGAGCGGATTGCTACACTGCCTGCGGTCATTAACAGCGTTGGCTGGGAGCATTACAATGGTTACCAAATCCCCGATCAATTTGGTGTGGTTACTTTCACAGTTTCGGCATTCAACACAGTAGGAGAGACCATGTCCGCACCGGTTACCCTGTCATTGGATCAGGCAGATTGTGTTGCAAAAAGCCGTGGAATCGGAACAATAGGGCAAATCCGCCTTGAAAATGGCGATTTGATCCTGCCATATTCTATGGATCTGGCGTATTTGTATATGTCCATCAATAATGCCCGCTCATACCGCGTCCCCGAAGGTGACCGGATGTTCTTGCCGGGTAGCGGGATGAAGTTGAATCTGTATGATTATTTCGATACCCTGCTGGGTTCTTTCACTGCTGCCGATTTTGATATCTCAATGGAAGTGTGGGGTTGGATCGGACCTGACCTGAAATTAGTTGGGACTTATCAGACCACCATCCACCGGTCGGTGCTGTTGGTTTGCTCAGAGGAAGGTGAAGGCAAATGCAGCGGTAATGGGGACGGTGAATGGCTGACTGAGATCAATTTCTCTGATCAGAAACCGGTCAAAGACCAGTTCTATATGTTTAAATGGATCAGCAGTCAGACTGAAAAAACAAACCAGGTATGCTACCAATTCGCCGATAGTCCTTACCCTAATGACTTTTTCTTTGATATAAAAAGTCCAATCGAATCCTGGTGCAGTCCCATAATAAAAAATAATCAATACACCAAGTCGAATGAAGAGATTTTCCCAATTTCGATGGGAGAACTGCTCTACCCGACGGAACAGCCTGAATATCAAGGATGGGGTGCTGGGAGCCAGGTCTTTGATTACCATTCCAACTGGTTCCAGAAAGACTATCCGGAAGGGTCTACCTTCTCCATCTATGTACGGGTTCAACCTAAATCTGATCATTTCGATCCGCAGGCAAAATTCAGTAATACGGTTGTTATGCATCGCAATACCCCTCCGGTACCATCCGAACTGCCGCCGCTGGCGTCCACTTTGCCCAGCCTGTACGATATTCAGATACTGCGTGAAAGTTATGTTCCTCCGGAATTTGAAGTCTGGAATGACTGGGGTTGCGTGATCATCGATGAAGACCCAACCGGGGAATTCTATCCCGGCCAATATGTTTGCCCGGGAAAGGTTCCTCCCAAGGATTCCTGCGAAGGAAAAAATGAATTTATTTGCTTTATCGAAGCTATTCCCGACGCGTTTGGGTTTATATATGACCAATTTAGTTGGGCGTATGAACTCTATAAATCAGCACTCGCCAAAGAGATCAGCAACATCATCCCCGGTTGTTCAGACACAGATTGGTGTAGAACTGCGATTAAAAAAGGAGTGGATTACGGAGTGTCATACATGACCGGTCTACCACCCACCATGCCAACCTCTGATCAGTTGATCGCAGATAATGTCGGGGAAATGTTTGTGAATGCTGCTTCGGTAGCCGAGATGTATTACACAGGTTATGATGAATCCGCTATAAAAATATTCTGTGATTCAGCAGATTGCAAAAAGATGATCAGCGATAAATTTTTAAGTGAGTATAAGCAGACGAAATCTTACCTGGCAAATAAAAGTTGCAGCGGTGGCATGGAAGCATGGTATCACGGGCAGATCCCTAATTGCCTGGATCCGTCCATCATCATGCATGCGGCTCCCGGGTCGGGCAATTATCCTGCTGTGATTTCAGTCAAAATCACCCGAAAAGCCGCTCGAGGGATCGGATTGGTACAACCGGACTTTACTAAATATCGTCTTGCAGTAAACGTTAACGCAACGAATGATCTATCCGAGTATGGGTATAGCCAGACGGAATATAAGGAATATGGATCTGTTCTGCTTGAGATCCCCGACATTCCGCCCGGTAAATCGACAACCCTATATATTCCGCTGCAACCATGTTCGGTGGCTGATCAAAACGGTGGAACTTGCGGTCAATTTGAGGATTTCGAAGGCATGAAACCAATTTACTACAAAGGCGTCACCAAGATGAAAGCCGTTGAAGCCTGTTACAGCACCGGCAGTTCCTGGGAATGGGTTCCTTGCACGGATGGCGGACAAGATAACTGGGAGTTCGACAACCCTATAAGCAACACTTCTATTGCAGAACCCTGGAGTGAGCAGCCATGAAAAAAATTTTCCGATTTCTCCTCCTTATTACGCTGATCTCAGTGTTGGTCGGATGCAATGGCAGGCAAGCTGTCCGCCAGGCGATCGACCTGCCTGGGCTAGATGCTCCGCAAGCGTGGATTGATGCACCCTTGCCTGGTATGCATCTACCTCTGGCGCCGTATGAATTTGTAGCACACGGGACAGATCAGGGTGGTATCAGTCAACTTGAGTGGATACTGGATGGATCATCGCTGGGTATAATGGATGCTAAAAGCCCCGGTGAAAAGCTGGCTACTTTCCGAAATCTTTGGACACCCACTGCCCCGGGAACCTATACCCTGCGAGTTCGCGCAAAAAACAACACCAACGCCTGGAGTGATTTCGATGAAGCCATTTTCACAGTCGGAGGATCCACTGGCACCATC
>JAKAMM010000445.1 GCA_021812905.1 Chloroflexota bacterium
CGTTATGAGCATCTTCCATTTCGTCGGGATTCTTCAGGCTCAAGCTGCCGATCACCAAGTCAGCGCCCTGCGCGACCGCCTCGGCGACTGTGACCATCGGCACGCTGTGCGAATGTTTGTAATTCCACATGGCAGCATAATTCGAGCCCCAATTCAATCGGACGATGCAGGCAGGCGCGCCGCGTTTCGAGAAAACAGACTGACAATGAGCGGGCATCCCCGGAGCCATCAGAATCGCGTCTGCGCCACAGACTTTATCAACCGCTGAGGGCAGGTCAATCATTCCTGCCAGCGGCCCAAAGTAGAGACCGTGGTCCACCGCCACGACGACCGCGTTCTTTCCTTCCGAAAATAATCTTGACAAGCGAATTGATTCACCTGTTACAGGCATGGCTTACTCCTCTGCATAACGGAATGACTATCACAAAATAAATCCGACAACAATTGCATACGATTGGTGTTTCTGGACGGAGCAGGTTTTTTTTCCTGCTCCGTCCTTCTTGCAGATTACTGAGTCTTTACTTGGCGATCAAAGCCCAACCGTCTGCGATGGCGGTCCCAGCTTTATCGAGCGCGACATAATCCTTCGGGAAATGAACAGACTTGTACGCATCGGTAGGCGGGAATTTCGCCAGCAGATCCGCCGGCAGCTGCACGCTGGTGCGGATGGGATGCACAAATCCCTGAGCATAAGCGAGCTGGCCTTCATCCGAATATTCGTATTCCAGCAAAAGCTTTGCAGCATTAGCATGAGGCGCGCCGGCAGTGGCAAACTGGATATACATACCGGCAACGGTGCCATCCGACGGCAGAACCACCTGCAGGTTCATGCTCGGGTTCTGATCCTTATTGCTCAAAGCGTCGAAGTCCCACTGGAGCGTGATCGGGCATTCACCCTTCTGGATGTTCGCGGAAGATGGTGAAACACCGTTGAGCACGCCGCCGTCAATCATCTTCTTGAAGAAATCGAGGCCGGGCTGGACGTTGTTCTCATCACCGCCATGAGCGAAGGCTGCGCCTAAGACGATCATCTGCGCGGTCGCGGAAGAGCGCGGGTCTTTCATACAGACCGTGTTCTTGTAATCCGGTTTGAGCAGGTCTTCCCAAGTTTGAGGCACGGTCTTCACTTTGTCAGCATTGACCAGGAAGGCCATGGCACCCCAGTATGCGGCGGCCCAGCGTCCCTGCGGATCCTTGGCATAGTCCGGGATCTCATCCCAGTGTGAATTCTTGTACGGCTGGGACAGACCGTCATCTTCAACCAGTTTGGCGAAGGCGAGGCCGAGATCGGTAGTGTCTGCCACGGGGGAGGTCTTCTCAGCCTCCAGCGTGGAAATGATCGTGCCGCTGTCCATATCCGTATCCTGGTGGGTGATGCCATACTTTGCGGTGAAGCCCTTGAACAGGCCGCCGTAGTTCACCCAGCTATCTGGCAGGCCATAGGAAACGATCGTGCCTTCCTTTTGCGCATCAGCAACCAACTGAGCCATGACATCCACGGTTGGAACAGGCGCCGCCGTCGCAGGCGCAGCCGTTTGAACAGCAGGCGCTTCAGTGGCCGGCGCAGGAGCAGGAGTTGTGGCTGGGGCACAGGCTGAAAGTACCAGAACAAACGCCGTGATTAACCCCACGAACAAAGTGATTCTCTTAGACATTTTATCTCTCCTTCTACTTGAAATATCGCCAACGCTCGACGCGTTGGCTTCACCAACGAGGCTTGCGAACAGGATGATGTGCTTTTACTTTATGACTGCCTCCTTTCATGAATTCCAAATCCGGGCAGCAAGTGAATTGACCGTAACCATAAGAAGCCTTTCACGAATATGGATATGTTTGGATTCAACGACCTGCCACGATCACTTCCCTCGATCCCGGCTTTATCGTCAGCATATTTAGCGAGGGATCAAAAATCCAGCCGGGCTGATTGCCCAATGATTTCAGTTGTGCGAGCGGTTTTTCATCGGTGAGGATTTCACAGGGCCGAAATGTCAGGCGCAAAGTTTGTGTGCCGTCAGCATCAAATGTCCGGTAAGAGATGCGATACGGTTCGTAGATAATCTCCTGAACCACGGAAGTCGAGCGGAGCGTGTGATCCGTATCAGTGGGTGCAAGCTCGGGCATGGACGCCATGCCGTCAATAAAATGCGGAACGTAATCGAAGTAGCCATCGGTAAACCAGCACTGGTTGTAGTAATCAGGCCGATCCACACCGACAGTCACCGTGCCATCATCATTCGCCATGTAACTGGCCCAATTGAAGGAACGAATGGCTTGCTCTTTATAAGCCACGTCGCCGGTCTGCTCGGCATAAAGCGCTGACAGATTTGCGAACCGCGCCGTATGACTGCCCATCGGAAAATAACAAAACTTCTGCTCGTGAATGGGGATGGCCGTGAAGAATGGATGTCCGCCCAGCGTGTCTTTCACCCAATCAATCAATCCCTCGACGGTTTCTTTCCAATTGGAAAATTGCTCTTTGTTTTGAAGGATGTAGCGAGCTGCCTCCAGCGGCGAGAGCTGATCGCGATTCTCGTTGGCAGAATCGAGACGGATGTCCTCGAAGTGACCTTT
>JAKAMM010000033.1 GCA_021812905.1 Chloroflexota bacterium
GTGAACCGATGAGGATGCCAAAATGTTTCTGCCCGCCTGCAATAGCATCCTGGTGGAGTCTTTCGTAATGGATCCGATTGTGTGTAAAAAGACAGCGCTGAAGAGAGACCGCCTTTGCCAACTGCTGCGTGTCGTCGTGGCCCAGCATCTTCTCGCCGCGCGCGGTCACAACGTCGAAGCCGCGTGCGCGCAGAATATCCGCAATCAAGACAGAGACATCCTCATCCAGATAGAGGGAGGCGAAGAGTTTCAAGGCCTTGCAGCCGGATGCACAAGATGATCGGGCACGCGGTTACGTTCGATGTATTGGTTAATCTCATCCTGGTGGTCGCTATAGTAACTGAGCGCATCAAAGACATGCGCCAGCTGCAGGTGCGGCAAATGCAGAGGGATCTCTTCGGGCGGAGTTCCCAACCGCCACAACTCAACGATGGCGCGCACGGTGGTCTTGGTGCCTTGAATCACCGGTTCGCCATCCAGCAGACGCCTGTCGGATACAACGTATGGGTGTGTCAGAACGGCAGTCATAATTTTCCTCAGCAATATTCTAACACACGCCCTGCCATCCCCCATTTGTCATTCCTCGTTCATCCTTCATCTTTCATCCTTTCCCTCCCATGTCCTCCCCTTCTGTTGCCCTCTCTGACCGCCTTACGGCGCAACGAAGCCGTCCGAGACTGATCGGCCTCAGGAACCGCCGCCACGCTGGCCGTTCGCTCCGCGAGGGTGTGAGCCCGAGACGGCAGATGGGACTGCTGATGCTGGCCGCGCACCTATTGTGGCTTGGTATAGCGGCCTTCCTTGCGGGGAATTCGCAAAGCGAGCTTAGTGTCACATTGTATTCATTTAGTGCTTTTGGAAGATATGGGAGTACGCCAATTCTCAATGGATAGGTCAGGAATACGCTTGAAATGATCCGTATTCCCGGTCACGAGAACCAGGCCATGTACCAGTGCAGAGGCCGCGATCAATATATCGGCATCCATGATCAGTTGGCCCTTTCGAGATAGGTCAGCATAGATGCCGGCGGCGTTAACCACGATCTCTTCGGTGAATAGCAGGATTTCGCTCCTTGCGCAGCGCTCATCGAAGAGGGCAATCTGGCGGGCAGCGCCTTTCGACATCAACCCGCGTAAGATCTCATAGCGTGTGATGATGGAAAAAGTGAAGTACCCATGCTCGGTCAGGTATTGCAGGGCCTTTTCCTGCAGTTCAGCATCGCGGCCCTTGATCACCTCAGAGAGCGTGTCTGTATCCAGAAGGGCAGGCTTCATTTGGTTTTGTCGGAGCGCATAAAATTGCTGCGATCCTGGATTCGGCGTTCGATTTCGGCGAGTTCCGCTTCGCTAAAACCTTTGTAAACGTCCTGCCAGGCCCGCAACGCTTCCCCCGCGCTTTCGGAAGATTGTACTCGAATCGTGACCTTCAGCCGCTGGCGGTCGGGTAGGCCGAGCGGCTTAAGTGGAGTAATCACACCGTTCTCATAGATCGCTTCGAATGTCTTTTCCATCTTCGATCTCCTGGTAAGTCGTGCCTTCCAATTTTACCACTTCGTTTTTGGCCCTGGCGACGTGGGCATGCAGGTGCGGCGCACAGCACGGCCTTCATTCACCATTCCCTGTTCATCCTGCATCCTTTCACCCCTCCGGGGCCTTCGGTCCGGACAAGCCGAAAGAGGTACCGCGGAGCCCGCAGCCCTCTACGAGCTCAGCCTTGCGAAGGTTCGAGTTCTGGCAAAATAGCGGGTTCAAGAAAACCTTCGCAAGGCTTCCTGAGTAGTAACGGTTTTCCTGGCGTACTTCGCGATCTAAGTGGTAGGTGTTCTTCCTACCATCGCGGTGAAAAAATGACAAAAGCTGGAATTCAGCATGGACTTTAAGAAAGCCGTGCCAACCCGGCCAAGCCGGAATAGTTCACCACAAAGATACCAAGTTCACAAGGGTGGTGAAATTTCCACGAATTTCACGTGTAAGTTTCATAAGGAGGCCTGTATGTCACAAAAAAACCTGGGGTTCGTTTTGATAGTCGCCGGAGCCATCCTGCTGATTCTGTCACTGGCGGCTGACGCCTTGGGCATTGGCGCCAGGGCTGGCATCGGTTGGAAGCAGCTGTTCGGCGCGGCTGTTGGACTGTTGGTGGCGCTGGGCGGCGTCTGGTTGACCCTGCGCAAGCCAAGCCAGCCAAAATGAGCGTTGTGACCCGAGCCGGTCCCAATTCAGGAGGAAACATGGAGAATTCAGCCCCTATTGCTGAAGCCGTCCCCCGCGCCAGGAGGAGATTCATTTTGAAAGCGGCTGGGGGGCACCGCCGCAGAATGTCGATCCTGATGTTAATCGCCGACCTGCTTGGATTCGTCCTGGCCGCTGCAGGTTTTTATCTATTGAACCTTGCCTGGAGACTCTTTGTTTTCAACCCAGCGGACCTCAAATACGCGATCATCCTGCTGTCCTGCTTGATCTTTTTTATGAACAGCAAGTTATACCCTGGGGTTGGCATCAACCCGGCCGACGAGATCAAGCTCGTCACGCAGAATATGAGCCTCGGCTTCGCCGTGGGAGTCGTCTTTTTCATTATCATCCAGGGACATTGGAGGCCGAATATGGCGGCCTTCGCGCTGGTTTGGGGGCTTTCCCTTCCAATGGTGATATTCACGCGCTGGGGAGTGCGTATCGTGGCTGCCCAGCTTGGTTTATGGGGAGAGCCGGTGGTGATGATCGGCTCAGGCGCCTCGCTTGACGGGTTGACCCGTTATTTCCTCCTGCGCCGCCGCCTGGGTTTTGTACCAGTTTTGGCCGCCGCGCCGGCCATTGACATACGCTCTTTCACTTCGTCCGTCCCGCTCATGGACATTCAGACCATGGCCGCCCAGGACGAATACTACTTCATGAGCCGCGACATCCAAACTGCCTTGGTGGAGTTCTCGCTGCAGGATGGATTCAAGGCAGAACTCATCAGTGGGCTGAGACGCCTGTTCCGGAATTTGATCTTCGTTTCGGACATGGACTTGTTGGAAAGCGCCTCGATTGCCACGCATGATTTCGAGGGCCTTCTGGGCCTCGAATTTAAGGAGAAGGGCCTCAGCCGCCTGGACGCTTCCCTCAAGCGGCTTATGGACATCGGGCTTACCCTGGCGCTTGGGTTGCTCTTTCTGCCATTCTCCATCTTTTTCGTGCTCGCCATCCGCCTGGATTCACCCGGCCCCATCTTTTACTCACAGGAACGCCTGGGCAGGGGCGGACGCAAGTTCCGGATCTACAAGTTCCGCACCATGATCGTGGATGCGGATAAATTTCTGGTTGAGTACCTTGCCCAGCACAGGCAAGCGCGCCTGGGGTGGAAACAGACCCAAAAACTGAAAGACGATCCGCGCATTACCCGCGTGGGCCGCTGGCTGAGAAGTTTCAGCTTGGACGAACTTCCGCAGCTCTTCAATGTGCTCAAAGGCGAGATGAGCCTGATTGGACCGCGCCCGATGATGCTGGACCAGCATGCCCCGTACGGGAAATTTATTGATCTTTATTTCAGCGTGCGCCCCGGCTTAAGTGGGATGTGGCAGGTTTCGGGCCGCAACCAGACCAGCTTTGAAGAGCGCGCCCGCTTTGACGCGTATTATGTGCACAATTGGTCGGTTTGGCTGGATATTTACATCCTGCTCCGGACGGTATGGGTGGTGTTGAACCGGGATGGGGCGTATTGACCAGCGTTGTACATGGGAATGTCACTCCCTCTAGACGTTTTTGCCCTCCTGCCCGAAGAGCCAAACAAACCGCACTCTGCTGAACATGGCCCTGGGACTAAGGCTTGGGCTAATGTTGAGCATCGTAGGGGTGTTGACAGCGGATTGGTGGGGAAAAAATAAACTTTCTCTTATTACCTGTATATTTGCCGTGAAAAGCGAAACAGCCAACCCCCTTCGTTCCCGTCTCCTAAAAACCATTACGATGTAGAGCATTTAGCACACAAAATGAAATCTTTTTCCGAGATGTTTTTTGGTCTGACTAACATTATTACCGGCAAAGGGTTGGGATCTGAACTGACCAGGAATGGCATAGGTAGTCTGGTCCTTAAGGCCGCCTACATCCTGCTATCTTTTGCGATTACAGTGACGTTGGCTCGGACGCTCGGGGCGAATGGATATGGTGTTTACGCCTATGTATTCGCCCTGGTTTCTCTGCTTTCCATTCCTGCTGAATTCGGACTTCCTAATCTTGTAGTGCGCGAAACGGCCAAAGCCCTGACCAGACAGGAATGGGGGGCACTCCACGGTGTCTGGCGCTGGGCTGGCAAGATCACGGCTATTCTGACCGCGATTCTGGTTTTGGGGGCCGGTGTGGTGATCCTTATTTGGGGAGATCGCTTCAGTCGCCAGCAAATAGTTACTTTATCCTGGGGACTGGCATTGGTGCCCCTGGTAGCGTTGGGAGATCTGCGCGGGGCGGCGTTGCGTGGATTGAACAGGGTGATCCAAGGGCAGTTACCAGAACAAGCATTGCGGCCAAGCTTCTATATTTTACTCATTCTTGGCGCGGTTTTTGTCTTCCCAGCACAGTATCTTACACCAGCCATGGCCATGTCATTGCAGGTATTGGCCGCCGCTTTGGCTTTTATTATAGGGGCTTGGCTTTTGTGGCGGGCAACACCTTTGGAAGTTCGTCAGGCTAAACCGGTATACGAGGGCCGCCGTTGGCTTTCAAGTACGTTGCCGCTAGCCTTCATAAGTGGTATGGGACTGATCAACAGCTACACGAGTATCGTTATGTTGGGGCTATTCGTTACATCCTCAGATGTAGGTATCTATCGCGTGGCCGACCAAATGGCGCTCCTGGTGTCAATAAGCCTTCAGGCATTAAATATGGTGATTGCCCCGCAATTTGCCCGCCTCTATGCCGTTGGAGATAAAGCCCGCCTGCAACGCTTGGCTACTACCAGCGCCCAACTGGTACTCGCCTTGACTTTGCCTGTTGTGGTCATATTTCTGTTCTTTGGTAAACCGCTCCTCAAACTCGTTTTTGGGGCGCAGTTTGTGCCCGCTTACGAACCCCTATCCATTCTGGCGCTTGGGCAATTGGTTAACTCGGCTACTGGCTCTGTTGGATTTCTCCTCATAATGACCGGACACGAGCAGGATACGGCGCGCGGAATGGCTATTGCGGCTGTTGTTAATATCGCATTGAATCTGATTCTGATCCCATTGTGGGGTATCAAAGGCGCAGCACTTGCCTCGGCGATTACGTTGACTGTATGGAATTTCTTGCTATGGTTGGCGGTGCGCCGACGGTTAGACGTCAACAGCATGGCGTTTGATATATGGAAACGATAATTGTTTTCTTGGAAACTTCAATGACGCTAACGATTCTTTACTAAGCCGACTGACGAAAATAAAGCAAACATGGTGAAAAAAGTGAACAAGAAAAATAAGATTAAAGTTTTGTACATTGCGGGCACAGGCCGAAATGGTTCCACGCTATTAGAAAGAATATTAGGCCAAATAGATGTTTTTTTTTCCGTTGGGGAAATTCATAACATTTGGGAACGCGGAGTAATTCAGGATCAACTTTGCGGTTGTGGCGCGCGGCATAGTCATTGTGATCTGTGGAAAAAAATTCACCAGAACGCATACGGTCAAATAAATACGGAAAAAGCAAAAAAATGGTATGACATTCAACGAAAAAGCACAAAACTGCGCCGCGTTTTTTCGCATATAGCAAATCACAATCGTAAGAGCGACATTGACCTAAACGAATATCTTAACACGTTAGATAAGCTTTATTGCTCGGTAGCGTTGTCTACAAATTGCGAGGTTATTGTGGACTCGTCAAAAAGTCCAATGTATTTGGCGTTGTTGCGCCTTTTACCATCTTTAGATGTATATACTTTGCATGTTGTTCGCGACCCGCGCGCAGTAACCTATTCGTGGTTGAACCCCAAGCCTAGCAATGATCCTTACGCCCCTGCTTTAATGGGCATAATGCAAACATGGACAAGTATTCAAGTTTGGAATATTTGGAATATACTCATCGAATATTTTGGACGTAAAGGAACAGGAAATTATTTATTCTTGCGATATGAGGATTTTGTCGCCCAACCATCTTTACATCTTGATAAGATACAAGCATTCCTTGGCTTGAAAGGCAAATCCAATCCATTGAATGACAGTGGGACGATATCGGTTAATAAGACACATACAATTTCAGGCAATCCTGTCCGCTTTGAGACTGGGGCAATTAAGATTTTAGAAGATAGACGCTGGCGCGATGAAATGAAAAATAAAGATAAAGCAATGGTGACTGCGCTTTCCTTTCCGCTTATGCTTCGATATCGCTATACGTTGAGATGACGCCGATGTACCCTCCCTTGGATTCGTCCCTGATTCTTATCTCCATGTTGCTGGCAAGCATTTTGATTTTGCTATCTGTAATTTACAAAAGATTTCCAATGTATTTATTAATAATTTGCTTGCCCTTGATGGAATTATTGAGAACAGACTATCTTCCAGTTTCATTGATTATTATTCCCGGGGTACTTTGCGTCGTTGCGATTATTGCATCTTTATTGCTAAAACAGGATAAATTATATTTTTACCCTCCTGTCATGATTCCCGCTTTGCTCTTAGGGGTTTGGGCGTCATTTGCAATGGCAGTAATTGGCGATGTCAATGAATCCCGCCCATACTGGTTGGTAATTGTGTTGCTATTTATTATTCCGAATATTATTACTTTACGAATCCACCTCGTGCGCGCTGGTTGGTTGTTGGCTCTCTCGTTAGGCGCTGTCGGATTATATGTGTTTGTCAGTAAATTGATTGTATATATCACCGGATATGACGTCACTGCTGAAGGCATTCACGCAGCTACCCTTACCATTGGGGAGAAAAACAGCGTTGGGATGTGGTTGGTGATGGGCTTTCCATTTGCTCTTAACCTATTTGAATACCATAGATTCCAATTCAGGAAGCGTTTTTGGCTTTTGATTTCAGCTACTTTCATGATTGCCGGTATTTTAGCAACACTGTCAATCGGTGCCTTTATTGGATTGCTTGTTACATTCGCTTTGCAGGCATGGTATCAACCAAATGTAAGCGGGCGTTTTCGTTACTTTTTCTTCGTAATTGCTTTGCTTGTTATGGCGGCAATTGGTCCATTAGCATCGCGATTGCAAGACCGGCAACTACTTTCTTTTAACGGAAGGGGATTTATTTGGCGGGCAGCGATCCAAACAATTGCCAACCATCCCTTTTGGGGCATTGGATCTAGTATTATGAGAAACCAGCAGGCAATGTTGCCCTATTTAAATGACGCGCCTTTTGTGCAATATTGGAAAAATATGAATTTGTTTATTGTGCCTCACAATATATTTCTTTCCGTTGGAGTGGAAATAGGAATCCCAGGATTATTACTATACCTAGCGCTGCTTGGCGCGGTTTTCTTGTCATTAAGGCGACTGCGCCTTAATATAAAAAAATTGCCGAATAAAACCACGGCTTTGTATTTGACTTATTTTTCTAACGCGCTAATTATTTCAACGTCATCAGCTTTGGTACAGGGAATGGCATTAAGCGCTCATCTCGATAAATATGTGTGGTTGATTTTTGGATTAATTGTTTCGACCGCGAATATTGTAAAATCTAGCCAAAAAGAAGATGTAGCGTAACTCGCGCCTTTGAAGTCCGCCATATTTGTTTTGAAAATTCGGATTTTGTTGTCCGTAAAATTAACATTAATTAGGAGAAAAAATGAAATTACTAGGCATTCATTCAGGTCATAATGCCAGCGCATGCTTGCTGGTCGATGGAAAGATTCAAATAGCAATTCAGGAAGAACGTTTATGCCGTATCAAGAACTATACCGGTTTTCCTGAGATGGCGGTTAAGTTTATTCTTGATCAAGCCAGATTGACAATGGAAGATGTTGATAAAGTAGCGTATACGGATATTTACTATTTCAATCCGAAAATATTCATGGAGATAGAAACAGCTAAATCCCATTTCAACCGAAATTCTCCGCCACTCGCTTGGAAAATTAAAGCAGCCATAGAAAAAATTAAACCTTTTGGTGAATTGGCTACAAATCTAAGGGTGATTAGAAAGTCTAATGATTTTCAATCACACGGATTGCCAAAAGAAAAACTTGTGCGAGTTGATCACCACACTGCACATGCGGCATCTGCTTATTATGGGTGGGGTTGTTTTGAGAAACCTGTTCTAGTCTTAACCTGTGACGGTTCTGGTGATGGACTGTCTGCAACCGTTAGCATCGGTAAAAATGGAACTTTAGAACGAATTGCTTCTGTGCAGGATAAATATTCAATAGGTTTAATATACTCTATGGCAACGCTTCTTTTGGGTATGAAACCCAACGAACACGAATATAAGCTTATGGGCATGGCTCCTTACGCTCACTCTGAGGATGGAAAGAAATTAGCTAAGAAGTTTTCTCAATATTTTCAAATGGATGATAAAAACCCCTTGGGTTGGCGGACAACTTCAAGAATATCCGATACATATTGTTCTTATCAAACTTTACGTAAAGACTTTGAATTTGAGAGATTTGATGCGGTTTGCGCCGGCTTGCAATTATGGATTGAAGATTTTTTGGCAAATTGGGTACACCGCTGCATTAAACATACAGGTATACGTAGTGTCGCATTGTGTGGGGGGGTTTTTATGAATGTAAAAGCCAATCAAAGGATTTTAGATTTGGACGAGGTAGACGAGCTATTTGTTTTCCCATCGTGTGGCGATGAAACCAATCCGTTCGGCGCCAGTATGCTGACATATGCTCAACAATCTGGCGTAAATAATCTTGCGCCTCTTGGTCCAGTGTATCTCGGAAAAGCGTTTACAGATGATGAAATTAATGGAATGCTACAAGAAAAGGCATCCCAATACAAGATCGAATGCCCGTCAAATCTGCCGCGTACTATTGCCCAATTAATTAAAAACGGGGAAGTGGTTGCTCGATTTTCAGGGCGAGACGAGTTTGGCGCGCGCGCGTTAGGAAATCGCAGCATTTTGGCTGATCCGTCACGCACCGATGTTATCCGTGTCATCAACAACATGATTAAAAACCGCGATTTTTGGATGCCTTTTGCGTGTTCTATAAAATCGGAACGCGAAAAAGATTACATCATTAACCCCAAAAACGTGACTGCGCCTTATATGATTATAACCTTTAATACTACGGATCGACGCGCCGAAATTGTTGCGGGCACTCATCCATACGACGGCACCGCGCGTCCGCAAATTGTGTATAAAGAGCATAATCCTGAATATCATCAAATAATCTCGGAATTTGAATCTATTAGCGGTATTGGAGCAGTGCTTAACACTTCATTCAATCTTCATGGCTACCCTATTGTGCATACGCCGGATGACGCGTTACAGGTGTTTATAAATTCAGGCTTGAAGTATCTTACTTTAGGCTCCTTTTTGATTAGCAAAGAATAATTGCGTCCGGATAATCACCTGATATGAAAACGCCAATCCGGGTTTTATACATAAACGAAAGTGCGACTTTTGGAGGAATAAGCACTGTGGGATTGGAGTTGGCGCGCGGGTTTGCCCAGCGTGGTGATGTGAAATTGATTTCTGTTGTTTTGTCCCATAGCGACCAAGGATGGTTGTTCGATCGCATGTCTCAGGAACAGTTGCGTCTTGAATGGATACCCTGCTATAAGCCTCCAGACTTGCATGTACTTTCGCGTCTTAAAGACATAGTTTCAAAGTGCGCCATTGATATTATTCATACCAATGGTTATAGGGGTAACATCTATGTCAGGACACTGTTGGATTTGAAAATGTTAGATTTGCCTACAGTGGTTACTACTCATGGTTTGCCCGTCCTTGGCTCGTTTCGCGCCCGTGTTTATGGCCGTCTTGATCGTCGTCCGACTCGTTTAGCAAACCGAATAATTGCGGTTGACGCTTTTACAATGAAACAACTTGTTGATAAATGGCGTGTTTCCGAAGAACGTGTGCGTTTAATCCATAATCCGGCGCCAGCCTATTTTCCTCCCTCGCCGGAAGAAATTTTAGCGTTGCACAATCAACTTGAATTGGAGAGCGATAATTTTATCGTCTTATTTTTGGGACGCCTGGAACGAGAAAAAGGCTTGTTTGAACTCATCGCGGCGCATAGACGAATTTATGAAAAAGGCAGGCGCTTTTTATTGCTAATAGTTGGGGAAGGGTACTCAAGGGCTCAACTAGAAGAATATGCGGGGATGCATCCTGCAGGTAAATACGTTAAATTTTTAGGCGCCCAGATTTTGACGGCGACATACCTTGCAATCTGCGATGTATTAATTCTACCGAGCCACCAAGAGGGGTTGCCTATGGTTGTCTTAGAAGCAATGGTGGCGGGAAAACCCCTTATTGCCACTTTGGTTGGCGGTATTCCGGATGTTGTAAGAGATAAACAGGATGGCATATTAATTCCGCCGCAAAATCCAAACACCATTGTGCAAGCTATTGAATTTATGATGGATAATTCGACCATTGCTTTAGAAATGGGAAGAACGGCAAAAGAAAGATCTGCGCGTCTTTTTTCTGTTACTGACGTTGTTGACGCAATGGCTAAGGTATATCAAGAATTAGTTTGACGTGGGTAAGTTGCAGTAAAAGAGGCGAATATATGAGCAACCTAACGCGTTACAAGCAAACCTTAAGGTTGTTGATGGGAGACAATGTAACATCTTGGATTCATGCATTTAGATTTGTGTACTTAATTAAAACAAACCAACTGAACTTCGAAGAAGATATTAATTTGTTACCCAATTTCCCTCTCAAAGGTACTCTCGTTATTGATATTGGTGCAAACTCCGCTAACTGGACCGACGCTCTATCCAGGCAGGTTGGAAAAAAAGGGCGTGTTTTTGCGTTTGAAGCGGATCCGTATTACGCTATGGCGACTTATAAGGCTGTTCAGTTACTTGGTTTGCGCAACGTCGTTTTTTTCTCCTTTGGGTTATCCGATAAAGCGGAAGTCTTGCCATTGACGATTATTGATGAACAAGGGCAAAGAGTTTCAGGAACGGGTAAAATAATTCAGGATGTATCATATGTATCATTACCAGAAAATCGCACGGTAAAGGTAAAGTTAGAGGTTCTCGATGAACTTGTAGCCTCCCACCCTGAACTTTTGAGCGCAACCCTGATTAAGTGCGACGTCGA
>JAKAMM010000446.1 GCA_021812905.1 Chloroflexota bacterium
TCGGGCAAAATGCGCCCTCGCAATGACACAACCTTTTTATTTCGTTGCCAAAATTCCGCCGACGACCTTGGTCATGACCAGTTTTCCATCGCGGTCAAACCAGCGTTTGGCGACTGCTTCAATCTTGCCGATCATCGCTTCGTATTCATTCTTGCCGTTGAACAGCGAAGTCCATAATTTACGGTCTTCGCTCAGAGATGCGCGCACATAATCAATGAACGGCGCGACTTCGGGGAAGGTCAGATGATTTTCGAATTTATGCAATTCGGTCTTGGCAAAAATTTTGCTGATGGTGTTGAAAATGTCGCCTTTGAAGCGGCTCGATCCCGGCATGGGCGGGATGCTCTGGCGGGTGGCTTCCTTGATGATGTCGTAGAACATTTGCTTGTTTTCCGGCAATGGCCCAGAGACAAAAAGCCGTCCGCCGGATTTCCCCGACGCGGGGTCGGGACTACGAAGCACCCGATGTGCCTCACCAAATGTAAAGTCCAGGTTTGAGGCGTAATAAATTGCAAAGGCGCTTGTGCAAAGGTCAAAGGAATTGTCTTCAAAATTAAAGGGTTTGTTAAAGTCTAGGAATTGAAAACCAATTTTCGCGCCGAGTTTTTTATTTTTCTCGCGCGCCTTGTCGAGCAATTCTTCAGAGAAGTCGCCGCCCGTGATTTTCGCGCCACCTTTAGTATAATCGTTGAACAGGAAGCTGAGTTTGCCCGCGCCGCAACCAACGTCGAGGATGCTCATGCCGGGCTGAGGTTTGAGCAGATCGTTCGTCCATTGATCGATATTCGCCGAGCCGTATTTTTCGTGAATGTCGATGCGCGTCAGCAGGTCTTTGCTGGTTTCCTGGTAGTTGATTTCCATGCTCTCTCCTTTTGTTGCAATAAAAAATCCTTTGTGATTATACCAAATACAGACTAAAATTCAACGACTGAATTTTGAGTGAGGTCTGAAAGAACATGGAGCAAAAATGTCATCGAAAATCCAATCCGTAAAAGGCACGCGCGAGTTCTATCCTGAAGAGATGGCGCTGCGTAATTTTATTTATGAAAAAGTGCGTGCCGCATCGCAGTCTTTTGGCTATCAGGAATGGGACGCGCCTTTCATCGAAACGATCGATCTTTACGCCGCGAAAAGCGGGGAGGAACTTGTCAAAAAGCAGTCCTTCGTTTTTGAAGATCGCGGCGGAGATCTAGTCACGCTGCGTCCCGAACTCACGCCGTCGCTGGCGCGCATGATTGCGGCCAAACAAAATGAATTAATTTTTCCGGTGCGCTGGTGGTCGTTCGGTCCGTTCTGGCGTTATGAGCAGCCGCAAAAAGGGCGCACGCGCGAATTCTTTCAATGGAACATCGACATGCTCGGAGTCAGCTCGCCGGAAGCGGACGCGGAATTAATTGCGGTCGGCGCGACGTTTTTGCGTTCGGTCGGGCTGGACCCGCAGCGGGCTGCCATTTTCGTGAATAATCGGCGTCTGATGGATTCCCAGTTCGACGCCCTCGGCATTCCTCTGGAAAAACGTCTCGACGTTTCGAACATGGTCGACCGCCGCTCGAAGATGGATTCCACCAAATGGGACGCGTACGTTCTCGATGGCGGACTCTCACCACAGCAACTGGACGGCTTGAAAAATTTACTTGGCAATTATGATTTGTGGAAACAAAGCGAAGAACTCGTCCGTTTGTTCGCCACACTGGAAGCCTTGGGCGCGAAAGATTATGTCAAGTTCGATCCGAACATTATGCGCGGGCTTCTATATTACACTGGCACGGTGTTCGAAGCGTTTGACACAACGGGTTCTTTGAAGCGCGCCATTTTCGGCGGCGGACGTTACGATAATCTTCTAGCCGATGTTGGCGGACAGCCGCTTTCGGGTGTCGGTTTTGCGATGGGTGATGTTGTGATCGGGATCATCCTTCAGGAAGCTGGGCTTTTGCCGGAGTTCAAGCCGAGTCCGGCGTCGGTTCTGGTCACCGTGTTCGACGAATCCTTGTGGATGAAATCGTATGCCCTCGCCAGTGATTTGCGCAAGGCTGGCCTGAACACGATGGTTTATCCGGAGCTTGTCAAACTGCAAAAGCAGTTCAAGTTTGCAGATAAGATGAAGATGCACGTTGCCCTTGTCGTTGGGTCGGATGAGGTGGAAAAAGGTCAAGTGGTGGTGAAAGATCTATCAAACGGCAGTCAGCAGACCGTCCAGAAAGAGGTGTTGTTGGAAGTTATCCAAAAAATCCTTGCGAGCCTTTAGTCAAGATGATATAATCTTGCCCTCGTAATATGGTGCCTGTAGCTCAATGGCAGAGCGCCACACTGTGGATGTGGATGTTGTGGGTTCGAAACCCATCAGGCACCCAGAGCGCCCTCTCAAGAGGGCGCTCACGTTTCTTGTATTCGAGCAGGATTTCGCTTCCATAAATTACGTGAACTGTGAGTTTTCCTTGTACATTGCAGAATCGTTAAACTAACATAAGTGTCAGGAATTTATCTTGTTATTTTATTTGAAGCGGATATAATAATAACATCTTTGGAAGGCTTCCAGAGAAATTCAATCGAAAGGAGAATTTAAAAAT
>JAKAMM010000447.1 GCA_021812905.1 Chloroflexota bacterium
GCGGGTGGATTGACCACCAGCCTGAACTGCAACACTTAACATACTCGGATTATAATAGCGAACAATTTTTTGGAGGCAGGATGTCAAAACGAAAGTTTAGTTGGAAAAGCGGGTGGGTGGCAATCCTACTTTTGGTTATTGTAGCAGCCGCATATTTTCTTATCACACGGCCGGGCTTGGAACTGGGCACATTGTCATCTTTCATGCCAGCCACGATTGCGCAGCCTGTGGGAGATTTGCCCAACATGCCCGATAAGCCTCAACCCAAACAGATCACTTTCAATGACTGTCCGCCGCAGGGCTCTGGAGGCGATATCGAAATGAATCTGCTAAAGAATCGTATCGACTCGGGTAATTATGTGCCGGTGTCTTTTGATACACTCACCACCTTGACATGGCCAAAGAATGTCGAAAGACTCAACACACAAGATTGGTCCCCTGAAGGCCGCGCATTCATCGCTCAATATGCGGGAATTCCAATTGTTGTGGAGGGTTACTTCGGTTCCGTTAAAGAGGATGCGCCCAACGCCGCGAACTGCAATCGTGACAACTCAACCAACAAGGACTGGAGCATATTCCTTACCAGGAATGCCCGTGATGACCTCTCCCAGTCTATAATCGTCAGCGTAACGCCGCGCATACGCGCCAGTCATAATAAGTGGACGCTGGATCTGCTGCGCTCCACGGTCATCAACGATCACCTTCTTATGCGCGTGAGCGGCTGGTTATTTTTCAACCCGGAACATCCGGGTGGTGTTGGGATAACACGCGCGACTCTATGGGAGATACATCCTGCCATACAAATTGAGGTTTTCACGAACGGAAAATGGATCACGCTGGATAAATTTGCGGACTGATTAAACCCGCAGGAGAAGACCATGTCCACGATGGCGAATGTGTTGCACAATTTGACTGTTGAGGGAACGCTTTATGAACACCTGGCTGACGAAGCAGTCCGCTGTTTCGCCTGTGGACATCGCTGCCTGATCCGCGAGGGCAAACGCGGTATTTGCCAAGTACGTTTTAATCAGGGAGGCAAACTGCGCGTGCCGTGGGGCTACGTAGCAGCTTTGCAATCCGATCCAATCGAAAAGAAACCATTCTTCCATGTTCTGCCCGGCTCCAATGCTTTAACGTTTGGAATGCTGGGCTGTGACTTCCATTGCGGCTACTGTTTTACGGGGGATACGATGGTGATTACGAACCGGGGACCGCTTGCAATACAAGATGCTTTTGAACTTGGCGAGACTCGCCAGATACAACCCGATGGGGAAATTTCATTTTCATCCAATTTGAAAGCAATCACATCATCAGGCGGTCTTCGAGATGTGAAAGGCATTTTTCGTCATTCGTATGAAGATGATTTAGTAAAGATCAAGCCGTATTACCTGCCTGCAATTCGTTGCACACCAGATCATCGTGTATATGCCACGAATGATATTGCCAACCCGCCCGCGCTCGTTTACGCAAAAGATTTGACCAGGGAACATTTTCTGGCTGTGCCGCGAACTTATGAGTTTTCTTCTCAACAAGTCATTGATACTGAACATCTGCTTGGGTCTTATCGGGTTACATTCGAAACCCCGTGGAAATTATCAAGCGATGAAATGCAAAAGATCATGGACTTAACGTCTGAAGGCAAATCGTCACGAGAGATTGGGGAAATGTTTGGCAAAAGCGGTTCTTATATCCGTCACTTGCAAGTCAAAATCAGGAATGGACGAGCGAGTGAAACGAAAACATCCCATCCGTACATTGAAGATGGATATTTGCGATTTCCCAATGAGAGACGACCGGGGATTCCTTTGAGGTTGGATTTTGGCGTTGAAGCTGCCGAGTTGTTTGGGTATTACTGCGCGGAAGGTTCGATTGTTTCAGACAAAAAACGCCCCAACAGTTTCAATATTAATTTCAGCTTTTCAAAGAAAGAAATCAAACTGGCTGAGCGCGTGATTGATTTGCTTCAGGCGTGTTTTGGCGTTCAAGCCAGACTTGTATACCGAGAGACAACTTTAGGGGTTTCCATTTCCAAGGCTTCGCTTGCCCTGTTGTTTAAAGCGCTTGCTGGGGAAAGGTCAACTAAAAAACATATGCCTGAAATGCTGTTTGATGCTCCGCATGAGGTTGTGAAAGCATTCCTAGATGCTTACATCGAGGGGGATGGTCATCGGTCTTCGGATGGGAAGGTGACCTCTACAACAGTTTCAAGGGAACTGGCTTATGGTGTTGCGTGGCTAGCGTTGAAGTGCGGTTATTTTCCATCCGTGTATGATGCGGAAATGCCCGAGACAGCTGTAATTCAAGGACGTATAGTGCGCCGGGCTCCGCATCAATACACAGTGGTGTGGTATGAGACGAATAAAGTTGAACGCAAGATTGTTGAGACCGCTGAGTTCCATTTGGTTCCATTGCGCGCAATCGAGCGCGAATCTTTCAGCGGGGATGTGTTCAATATGGAAGTTGAAGAAGAGCACAATTATCTCGCGGGCTTCTTCCTGGTTTCCAATTGTCAGAACTGGTTGACATCGCAGGCCCTGCGCGATCCAGATGCAGATGATTCGATCAA
>JAKAMM010000448.1 GCA_021812905.1 Chloroflexota bacterium
GAATTCCACGAATTTTCGCGAATTGGTTTTAAAAATCCGTGTGAATTAGTGAAATTCGCGGCAAAATGCTCTGGCTTTGAGGCTTTGAATGACGTATGCGGACTTGTGGGTAATCACCAGTTAGGTCTATACTTGGATGAAGGAGAATCTTATGCCGCAGACAGTGCATATTGAAAAACATTTTACTGCTTCTGAAACCGTGCGGGATATTGTGATCGGCATGTCTGACGGGCTGACCGTTCCGTTCGCGCTCGCCGCCGGGCTTTCAGCGGTTGCCTCGAGCGGAGTCGTTGTCACCGCCGGGTTTGCCGAGATCGCGGCGGGTTCCATTGCGATGGGATTGGGCGGCTATCTCGCTGCCCGTTCAGACGCCGAGCATTATGCTAGTGAGCTGGCGCGCGAAAATGATGAGATTATTACCAAGACAGACTTTGAGATCCTCGAGACGGAAGAAATTTTCACATCCTACGGCCTGACGAAGAAAGAAAGCCAGCCTGTGGTCAAGGCTTTGCAGAAACGGCCGAAGGATTGGGTCGAGTTCATGATGCGCTTCGAATTGGGACTTGAGGAGCCGCATCCGCAACGCGCCCGCGATAGTGCCCTGACGATTGCTTTGTCCTATATCGGCGGCGGATTGATTCCACTTTCGCCATATATTTTTATGCATGTTGCCAGCGAGGCTTTGCCTGTTTCGGTCATTGTGACTTTGCTGGCATTGGGGGTGTTCGGATACATCAAAGGCCGCTTCACCGGCTCGCATCCTGTGCGTGCTGCCATCCAAACCGTGTTGATCGGCGGACTGGCGGCAGGCGCGGCATTTTTCATTGCTCACCTGATCGGATAAATCTCTGACAATTTATTCATGATGGAGTCATTTCGAGAATGTAGAATACAAACATAAAGCGCAAATAACAGTTTCACTTCTTCTTTGCAAAGACATCCGAAATCTGATTTCGGGTGTCTTTGTTTAAACCTTTCCCACTCTGGCCGCGTTTTTTTCAAAGGTCTTCTTCGAAGGATGGTTCATAAGGTTCATGTCTTCCCGATTATTTCAATCTTAATGGTGTCGAACCATTATAAAGGCGTCATCATTTATGTTCCTTTTTTATGAGGCAATGCACATCACGGAACTGCTTGGACTATCCGCTGCCGTGTACACTCGGCTGGCCGAAAATTGAGAAAAGCCAAAACCATTTCAGCGAATGGACAGTTAGAAAATGATTAGAATATGGGTCAAAAGGTGCCCCATTCTATATGGATTGTGATAGATTAAACAAGAAGGAGATCCTATGGATATCGGCGCACCCGAACTAATCATCGTGTTGATAATTGTTGTCCTGCTATTTGGCCCCGGACGTATCGGCCAGGTCGCCGGGGAAATTGGCAAGGGCATTCGCAATTTCCGCGAAGGCTTGTCTGGTACGGACGAGGAGGATGATAAAAAAGAAACTGCGCAGGAGCCGCCCAACCAGGAACCTCCCAAGTCATAACATAAGTAGAAATAACGCACAGGGATTCTCTTTTATCAGGGAGTCTTTGTTATTTAAAGAGTCCATTCATTATTTATTGATTTGCATGCAAGTTCAGAGGTGAATATTGGGCAAGTTTGGCAAGAAGGAATGTCAAAGAATTTTTGCAGTACCGCACAACTTGTCATGAAGAGTCGGGCGAAAGATTTGCCCAACGTTGCTCTAATTTAGTAAGTTGAAGGTGGGATTGTTTAGCGGAACGAGTATGCAGTCTGAAACGATCACGATGCTGGCGAAGACGTTTTGTGGCGGGACGTGTCAATGATTTGAGACAACTGGTTTGAAAGATTAGTGTAGATTGGTTGTGTATTTGAAAAAGTGGTTTACAAAAGAGCGCACTACGCGGGTTTGTGCTTGCGGTAAAGGGCGTGCGCCTGTGGATCAACATTACGGAATAGAACCTGGCAAGGTGGCGTCTGGGTTGGCGCACCCCAAAAACCCCACGCCCGCAAAAAAGGCGTATATAATGTATTCATCTAAATCGTCGCAGCCTATACACGGGATGAAATGCTCCCCAAAACCCATTTTTATCATTTGGACAAGCGTTCGAACTAACTGATTATAAAAAGGAGTATATAGCCATGACGATCATCGGAACCGGAAAAGTGATATTTACCAAGGATGGCAATGTCCACATGCGCACTGATCCAGCACCCACCGGCCTCCCGCAAGGCGAACTTCTCGAAGGCCAGACCTTTAACGTCAGCATACAGCAGGCGCAGGCCGATAACCCCAAAAATATCTGGCTCCAAATTGCGGATGGTCCTCAGGCGGGCCAATGGACAGCCCAAATTTACAACGGCACCATCTTCTGCTCTTTTACTCCAGCCATTGACCCCTATGCGCCGGTCAAGGTCATAGTCACCACCGCTGACTATTCCATTTATTGGTCAACTGAATTCACCAAACTGTCATGATGGTTCAGAAGGCTAAACCATGATCGCCGATATTCAACTCCCTCAGGGCAAGTATCGCGCCACGTTCCCGCGCGGCAAGACCTGTGCCTTGTACAGTATGAAAACATGGCTCGAAAA
>JAKAMM010000449.1 GCA_021812905.1 Chloroflexota bacterium
TGGCGATGAACACCTCGGCAGGTGGAAGCTTTGCATACAGCACGCCATTATCCAGTTTCAGATCTTCAGGATTCATCTTTCCCATATCAATCCCGGCGATGACTGTGCCGTGCGCCACAAAGAGCAATTTGTCGCCGAACAAAAAGGCAAATGTTCCTTGGCCGATCTCCGCAGTAATCACTTTCTCCACGCTGTATTGGATTGTCTCGAGCCGCGCCAAAGCCTGGATCTGGTTGATGTACGTCACCGGGTCGGGGATGATGGTCGGCGTTGGGTGCATCAAGTCTGAGACTTGAGTTTGCAATGAGCTGTTTGCCTGCTGGATCGGGCTAAGCGTTTTATCGGCAGTATCCTGCACCGTTCTGACAATATAATAAACCCCCACCGCCAGCACGATCAGGATCAACAGCGAAAACAAAGTCGAACTGCGATTGTCTTTCATTTACTCTCCTAACTATTGGCATTGAGCTTGCCGTATTATAGCAATGCTTGTATCATTAACACTGGACAAACCTGTAAGGGACGGATGAAACGACTTCTCCCGCTTCTATTACTCGGATTACTTGGCTGTGGACTTTTACCAGCTCCCCAACCAACTCCCATGCCGACAGTCGTTGCTACGCTCACGCCCACCGCACCCGCACCGGACGCCGCGCTGGGTTCCGCGAAAAATCCTTTGATCCTGGCCCTGGCCCCGTCTGCGCACCCAACCACCAATGTGATCAGCGCCGGTAACGTTCTCAAATCCCAGCTCGAAAAATCAACCGGATACAAGATTATTGTCGCGGCTCCGCCCAGTGAAACCGAACTGGTCAAAGCCTTTGCAAACGGTAATACCCATATCGGAGTCCTTTCACCGTTTGGTTATTTGATGGCAAATAATGCCGGAGATGCGGACGCCGCATTTGCACGTCAGCGGAAGGAAGCTATTTTTTACGGCGCCCAGTTCATCGTCCAGAGTGAGGCGGGCTTTACATCCTATTTTGATTCGGTTAAGCATGAAAACAGCGCCGATGCGTCGGTTGCGCTGGCGCAGTTCAATGACAAGAAGCCGTGCTGGACGGATCCGCTTTCACCGTCGGGATATGTCGTGCCGTTGGGATTCCTCAGCCAGGCCGGAGTGGAGACGCGTGAACCTGCTTTTGTCAGCGGGCATCCAACCGTGGTGCGGGCTGTGTATGCCCAGGGCATCTGTGATTTCGGCGCGACATATATTGATGCGCGTACGTACCCCGGTCTGGAAGATGAATTTCCGGACGTGATGAAGAAGGTGGTTGTGGTTTGGCGCATCCCAGACATTATTCCGTATGAGACGCTGGTCTTTGCGCACGGCATGACCATTGACATGCGCCGGTCGCTGGAGCGCGCTTTCGTGGATGCCATTTCGACTCCGAGCGGAAAGTCGGCGATGCAGGTTTTATATGGATTCGATGCGATGCAGATTGTGCAGGATGGGCAATACAATGAATTCCGCAAGGCGGTCAAGGCTTCAGGAATGATCCTAAATAATTTGGTGAAATGACAGAAGTCACCAGCTTGTATTTTTTAAGACAAACTGCTTGCCTAAACATAGTTTTCGAGTTATCATCATCTTGTCGATAGGGGCTAACCGCCCCAAAAAAACATTTTTATAACAAGGAGAAGCATATGAATAAACGCCTTACGTTCCTTTTGCTGGCGCTGACTGTCATCTTCTCGATGACTCTCTCCGCCTGCGCCCCCGCCGTGACTGAGGTCCCGACCGCAGTCGTGACTGAGGCCCCAACGGTCGCGCCACCCACTGCAGCGCCCACTGCAGCTCCTCAAATGGGAACGGCCGATAAACCGATTGTGGTCGCCTTTGAACCCTCAGGCACCTCGCAGGAAATCACGGCCGGTGGGCAGGAGCTCTTGGACCTGCTTTCGACGGAAACCGGGCTTACCTTCAAGGGCGTAGTCCCCACCTCCTACGCCGCCTTGACCGAGGCCATGGGTTCTGGCAATGCGCAGATTGGTTGGATGGCTACATTTGCCTATATCCTCGCATCTCAGAAGGGTTATGCACAAGTGGCTCTGATCACGCAGCGCTTTGGGTCCGATCACTATGGCGCACAATTCCTCGCCAATAAGAGCGCTGGCTTTACCCCGGCGGCGGACACCCCCGGCACTGACGCCGAACTCTCAACCTTGCTGCAATTCAAGGGCAAGAAGGCCTGCTTTGCCGATCCTCAATCTACTTCAGGATATGTGGTCCCGCTTATCTTCCTCAAGAAAGCCGGCCTAACGGACGCAGACATGCCGAACCCGGTCTTTGCTGGCGGCCACACACAGGTGGTGCAGGCGCTCTATGATGGCGGCATTTGTGATTATGGCACCACTTACGTGGATGCACGTTCCAATATTGCCAAGGATCATCCGGATGTGAATGACAAAGTAGTCGTGGTCTATCAGACTGCGGCCATCATCCCCAACGATAATATGTCGTATGCGCAGGACATGCCCCAAGATCTGCGTGACAAGATCACAGCCGCCATGATGAAAATCGCTGGCACCGAAGCGGGCAAGAAAGCGCTCAAAGA
>JAKAMM010000450.1 GCA_021812905.1 Chloroflexota bacterium
TAGCAGATGGACGCTCGCCAATTTCTCAAAACTGGATCCGTTATTTTGTGGAGCGCGGCGACGAAGTCTATCTCGCATCCACCTTCGCCTGTCTTATGGACTTTCCGCTTAAGGAACTTGAGATCACGCCCGTGGCTTTTAGCGGCGCAAGGAAATTGAGTCAACGCCCCGGCAGCGCTTCCTCCCGGACCCTGAAACTCCGTGCCGCTATTCGGCATTTTCTCGGCCCGCTGACGATTCCGCGCGCCTCTCGAAAATTGCGCAGCTTCATCGAAAGAGTCAAACCCGATCTCGCCCACGCACTGAGAATTCCATACGAAGGCATGTTGGCAGCTGATGCGTACACTGGCGCGCCCTTGCTTGTCTCGGTCTGGGGCAACGACTTCACGCTGCACGCGCCATCCACTTCGATGATGCGGCATTACACGCGATGGACAATGAGCGTCGCCGACGCGCTGCACGCCGATTGCCAGCGCGATATTCGTCTTAGCCAAGAGTGGGGCTTCGATGCCAACAAGCCCACGCTGGTCACCCCGGGCAACGGCGGAATCAGAACCGATATTTTTTATCCGCCATCCGCGCCAGTCGAAGAACCGATCGTCATCAACCCACGCGGATTCCGCGCCTACGTCCGCAATGATGTTTTCTTTCAAGCCATTCCGCTGGTGCTGAAAAAAATTCCCGGCGTAAAATTCATCTGCGCTTCGATGGCCGGAGAATCTCAAGCGCTAAAATGGATCGAGCAACTGGATATTTCTCGGGCCGTCGAACTCCTTCCACATCTGCCTCACGCTCAAATGGCGGATGTTTTCCGCCGCGCACAAATTGTCGTCTCGCCCAGCATCCACGATGGCACGCCAAATTCTTTGCTCGAGGGTATCGCCTGCGGATGCTTCCCCGTGGCCGGAGATTTGGAATCGATCCGCGAATGGATTACGCCCGATGAGAATGGTCTGCTCACCGACGCGACTAATCCGCAAGGATTGGCTGATTCGATTATCGAGGCTATCGAAAACAAAACCCTGCGGGGAAAAGCCGCAGGGTTAAATGCAAAGTTAATTAGCGAGCGCGCTGAATACACGTACAACATGGAAAAAATAAAACTCTTTTATGAATCCTTGATTCGTCTTACTCGGTAGAACGTGGAGCCTTCAACGCCTCAAGATGTTGGGTTAACTCGATGCGGCGCGACTCGGCGGCATGACGAACCTCGTTAACCAAACCTTCGCCGCGCGCGCGGATCTCCTTGCGGAGTTGGTCACCTGTTTCCGGTGCGAGCAAAAGCGCCACCATCGAGCCGACCAGCGCACCGACCATGATCCCGATCAAAAAACCAAACATTCGACGCATAGCATTCTCCTCGTAATTCACCACGGAGAAACAAAGAACACGAAGATTCTCTTGTGTTCACAAAAAACTTGGTGCTCTCCGTGCCTTTGTGGTGAAGATTCTTCCTACAAAATTATTATAGGCGAAATTCTGCTTTTGTGGAATAATAGAAGCAACCGCGTGTATCATGATGAACGCGACGGTGAATCTTATCGTAAAACGCAAGGCGCAAGCGGGGGTGACGCCCAAGCGGACTCTACCAACCTTTGGAGGGTACCATGTCGACAATTGCACCATCTCTTTCCGTCTCCACGTCACAACGCAAGAAGGTGACGACCGCCACGTTCCGCCAGAAAAAGCAACGCGGCGAATTGATCACCATGCTGACCGCCTACGACTATCCCACCGCGCTGGCCGAAGACCAAGCTGGCGTCGATTCGATTCTGGTCGGCGATTCGCTCGGCATGGTCGTGCTCGGCTATCCAAACACATTGCCGGTCACGATGGACAATATGCTTCATCACAGCAAAGCTGTTTCGCGCGGCGCGAAGTTTGCGCTCCTGATCGGCGACATGCCGTTCATGTCTTATCAGGTTTCTGTTGAAGAAGCCGTCCGCAACGCCGGAAGATTTTTGCAGGAAGCCGGCATGGACGCGATCAAACTCGAAGGCGGACGCGAGCGCCTCGATGCTATCCGCGCCATCGTCAGTGCGGGCATTCCCGTCATGGGACATCTCGGACTCACGCCGCAATCCATCAACCAGCTCGGCGGATTCCGTCCGCAGGGCAAAACTGCCAGCGCCGCCAAACGTCTGCTCGAAGATGCGCTCCTGCTCGAAGAAGCCGGATGCTTCGGCATTGTGCTCGAATCTGTCCCGGCAAAATTGGCTCAGTTGATTTCACAAAAACTTTCCATCCCCACCATCGGCATCGGTGCGGGCGTTGGCTGCGACGGTCAGGTGCTCGTCACACACGACCTGCTCGGCCTCTTCGACCGCTTCACGCCGAAGTTCGTCAAGAAATATGCAAACTTCCATGCCGAGATGCAGCGTGCTTTCGCAGAATACATCGAAGACGTGGAAACAAAACGTTTCCCCGCTGCTGAACATTCCGTCGAGATGGATGATGCTCAATGGGATCAGTTGATGAAAGAATTACGTAATACGTAGTACGTATTACGTAAAAACCTCATGGACATTCTGATCGTCGGCACGGGCGCGATGGCGAC
>JAKAMM010000451.1 GCA_021812905.1 Chloroflexota bacterium
TTGGGAGATTGCTTCGCGAAAAGCGCTCGCAACAACATTGAAACAAAAAACGGCAGAGACACCTCTCCGCTTTGAGCGGAGAGGGTACTGCCGTTAAATTAGCCTTCGAGCAAATGATCGATTTCTTTGCGAAGCGCCCCCAGATCGTCGAGGCGCAGATACACGATGGCGTAACGAATGTACGCGATCTGATCCATTTCCTTCAAGCCATTAATGACCATGTCACCGATCACGCGCGATGAAACTTCGGCCTTGCCAACTTTCTGCAATTCTGATTCAACATGTCCGACGAGGCGCTCGATGTCCGCGGCAGAGACGGGACGCTTGGCACACGAAATGCGGATGCCGCGCGTCAACTTTTCACGGTCAAACTCTTCGCGCGTCCCATCCTGCTTGACAATGAGCGGGATCGCTAAAATAGGTCGTTCATAGGTGCTGAAACGCTGCTTGCACTTAAAACACTCACGACGACGGCGAATCCCACCGTGGCTATCGTGCGAGGTATCGAGAACTTTCGAGTCGTGGTACTGGCAGTAAGGACACCGCATTACGGTTAGCTCCGATAGTAGAACACGATAGTAGAACAAATGTCAGCGCCAGATATAGGGCTTATAAGACAAACATCCCATATATATAGCGAAGTGTGTGGCATTCTAACACGAATGAAAAGCGGCCTCAAGGGTCGCATGAGGAATAAACCTTAAAAAATCGAACTTATTAAGATGAGCGTAGGGATGGCGTTAAAGAGTCTTCAGGAAATCCAAAGTCAGCTTGTTGAACCAATCCGCGTTGGATTGGTGCGGCACATGGCCGGCGCGGACATGCTTGCCTCTTGCGTTCGGCATGGCGGCCACAAGATTCGAAAAAGAAGAGGCCTCCAGGGTTTGATCCTGTTCGCCCCATACCACCAGTGTGGGCACAGAAATGGAAGGCAAATATGGCGTGAAATCAATGCCGGTATTGGGAAGATTGTAAACCCCCGCAGCCGTGCGCGTGTAATCCAGGGCAGTCTGGGCGCGAATTTCTTCGGGCAGGGCGTGCAACGCGCCGCTGCTATGTCCCATGGATATGCTGGTGAAATCCACAATGATGCGGAACAACCATTCAGGCGTCCTGCCAGCCACGAGTCCGCTCAGGATCGGATGGCGATACATCAGCCGCAGAGCATGGGGCAACTGCGAGAGGGCATAGAACGGATCGACGAGGATCAGCCCCCGGGTCCGGGCGGAGAAGCGGCGCGCATATTCAAGAACAAGATAACCGCCGAGCGAGTGTCCGATCAAAATGGCAGGTTGGGCTAGGTTCAAAGAGTCCAGCCATTTTTCAAAATGTGCGCTGAGCCAATCCATTTGATATGAACGCGAATCTGGTTTGGGGCTGTCGCCATGACCGAGCAGGTCAAGGGCGTAACCGGTATATCCAGCCTGCGCCAATTCTGGGAGAAGGAAATCCCAATCGTGAAGCGAAGCCGCCAACCCATGCACCAAAATGACCGGTGCGCCTTCGCCTTGTGTTACGTAATTTGTTGCCGGTGGAACAGCGAATGTGTCACTCTTAGTTTGCTTCGTGCTGCTCATATCGTTTGGTTAACTCTCTTCTTAGCACCTTTCCGATAAATGTTCTTGGAAAGTCGTCCATGAAAATTACAAAGCGCGGCACCAGGTCCGGCGGCAAGCGGCGTTTGCAATACGCGATCACTGACTCAGGCGTGGGCCGCTCGCGGCCTGCGATCACGAAAGCAATCGGCCGTCCGGCAACCGCCGCCACAGCCACTTCCTTGACTTGAGGCACCTCGTAGATCACTTCTTCCACGTCGCGCGGGAAGGCGGGTTTCTTGCCCGGTTTGGCACGCGAAGCGTACCACATGTCGGCTTTGCGGGCAACGATGCGGAAAAAGCCTTCTTCATCCATCTGAGCTACATCACCGGTCAACAACCAGCCGTCGTCGGTCAGGATTTCCTGCGTGGCCTGCGGATTTTTCCAATAGCCCATCATCACTTGCGGACCACGCACAGCCAGTTCGCCGATCTGACCCGGCCCCACTTGTTTATTCGGATGCGCCAGATTCACCACCGCGGCTTCCGTCGACGGAAGCGGGAAGCCGATGCTGCCGACCTTTCCCTCACCCCCCAGCGGATTGGCATGCGTAACTGGTGAGGCTTCCGTCAAACCATAGCCTTCGACGAGACGGCCTTTGGTCAACTTCTGGAACGACTCCTGTACTTCGACCGGCAGCGGCGCCGAACCGCTGATGCAGGCTTTGATCGATCGAATGTCGTATTTTCTTACGCCGCGAAAATTGTTGATGGCAACGTACATGCTCGGCACGCCGGTGAAAATGGTCGGTTTATATTTCTTGATGGCTTTGAGAATATCCAGGGTTTGGAACTGCGCCTTGATGACCATCGAAGCGGCCAGCGCCACTGGCACATCGAGCGCGGCCGTCAATCCATAACTATGGAAGAATGGTACCACACACAAGAAGCTTTCCCTGCCCTCGACCGCATCCGGCATCCAATGCCGCGTTTGGAGCGCGTTGGCAACCAGATTGCGGTGG
>JAKAMM010000452.1 GCA_021812905.1 Chloroflexota bacterium
ATTGAAAATTTGGCGATGCCAAAAGTCGCAGAGGGCGAGTTGATTGCGATCCCGGTCAGCGGGGCATATCATTTGAGCATGTCGAGCAATTACAACGGGGCGCGCCGTCCGGCGGTGGTTTGGCTGGAGGAAGGCCGTGCCCAGCTTATCGTCCAGAGAGAGACGGTGGATGACTTGACTCGCCGCGATGTCAGGCCGACGTGATGTACAATAGTCGCTATTCGTCGAAACATCGAAAGTTGCTCCAGCAGTCTTATGTCCGACCTGATCAATAAAGTCCGCCTTTACTGGCCCCTTATCAAAATTTCGCAGACCGGTTTACTGCTCGCCACCGGCATTGCAGGGTATCTCAGCGCAGGAACGCTCATCACACTTCCGATTCTGTTGGGAGTCTCTATCAGCCTCTTTCTTGCCATCAGCGGCTCGACCATTATGAATATGTGGTATGACCACGACATCGACGCCAAAATGAAGCGCACACACCAGCGTCCCGCCGCCTCGGGACAATTAAGTCGCCAGGAAGTCTTCGTCGTCGGCATGGCAATTTCGATGATCGGAGTTGGTTGGGCCTTGCTGATCGCGCCGCTGTATGGATTGGTCGTCTTCGCTGGCTGGTTCTTCGACGTGGTCGTGTACACATTCTGGCTTAAGCGCCGCACCGCGTGGAGCATCCTGTGGGGCGGGATTTCTGGCGCCATGCCCATTCTGGCGGGGCACGTACTGGCCGTCGGCCATATTGGGTTGGTTGGCATCCTGCTTGCGCTCGCCATTCTCTTCTGGATCCCGACGCACACACTGACCTTCTCGATCAAGTTCCGCGATGATTACAACAATGCGGGCGTGCCGACTTTCCCATCCACATACGGCGAAACATTTACGCGCGCCATGATCGCCATCTCATCCGTACTGGCCGCAATCGCCATCGGTTGGGCCAGCGTATTGATCGGAATCAGCGCGGGCTATCTGCGCCTGATCGCGGTGCTCAGTGCGGGATTGCTTCTGCTGGCCTTTGCAACCTTCCGCGTTCAATCGGAACAAGTCAATTTCGGATTATTCAAATACGCATCATTGTACATGCTGAGTTCAATGCTCATTCTGGCAATGCACGCGTTCTAGAACAAACTTTATGAAAATGTCGACTCTCGACCGCGGCCTGCTTCTCGCCACCGGCATGCTGGCCGCCTATCAAATCGTCGTTGGCATCGATAAATTAAGCTCCACCCCGATTACGGCTTACACCATCGGCTTCGGAGTTTTGCTCTTATCATCGCTTTTACTCTTCAGCCTCGGCTTCGAAGCGTTGGACTCTCCGGTTGTAGTTATCATCACGACCATCATCCCGCTCAGCATTTCAACCGGCCTGATCTGGGAACATCTCGCCTCTTACCGGACTTTTTATCTAATCTTCGCTATCGTCGGATTTCTGGCTGTTGTCGCCACCCGCTCGATACAAACACCCGCCAACTTGCGAATGATGGTACTCGCAATCGTCCACGGAATTTCCGGCCTGATCATCTTCCTGCTCCCGATCTTCATGTCCGTTTATGGACGAACGAATCCGGACTTTGCACTGGTCGGTTTAGGTGGCGCATTGATGGGCCTGGAGGGTTTAATACTCTCGTTCTCAAAATTCCAAAACCTTATTTCAAAAGAAACCATGCGCCGCTTTCTGCCATGGCTCTTGCTCATCACGACCATCTGTTTCGTTGCGGGCTTCAAGCTGGGATAAAGTTAAGATAATGCGACCCGATCCAAGGTCCAGATATGATGCGCAAATAAAAAGTGGAGTGAACTTTCAAAAAGTTCACTCCACTTTTTATTTCCAGAGTTGCCGCGTCAGGTCAATCACTCGTTGATGTTGGGCGGGTGTCAAATCCACAAAAGGGGAATTTTCATCCGTCGTGTCCCGGTTTTCCATGATCAAAACTTTTGCATCTTCGCTAAATGTGTGTGAATGCCATGCGCCGCGCTTGACGTTATAAAGTTGAAAGGGCCGCATATCCACTGCATGCACTTGCGTGACGGCATCACCGCCCTCGCCGAGAAAAAGAATACAACGCCCGGCCAGCAAAACAAAGACTTCATCAGTCTCGGTGTGTTTTTGCATACGATCGATCTTTTCAGACAGAAGCTCGGGCGCGTAATTCATCAAAGCCACACGCCACGACTGGTAATCAATCAAAGATTTGTAGTCGGGTCCATTATGTTCGCGAACTTCGAGAAGAGATGCTGGAATATTACTCATAATAGTTTCTTAATTCGCTGATCATTTTTACGAGCGGTTGAGATATATCCGCGAACAGCACAAAAGATTTCAGCTCCACGCTTGGAGCGAAAACATCCTGATATTTTTTGCCTGACCTTCATCATACGAATATCTCGTTCCGCCTGAGTGTTGTCAAACAGTTTCGGCTCTAACTGCGTGTCCTTTTTCGGCTCGCAGCCTTCCCCCGCCTTCCTGTCGTTGCCGATCCACTGGCAAGGCAGAGAGTTGATCCTGCAATTTTGCTTTACCGCATCGTATCGTTTTTTCATCCGGATCTGCTTTACAAGCCTC
>JAKAMM010000453.1 GCA_021812905.1 Chloroflexota bacterium
AACTCAACTTCCAATTCCAACTTCACGCCAAATTGTTCGACTACTTTTTTTTGCGCCAGCTCGATCAACGCACGAATGTCACTGGCTTTGGTCTGGCCGTGATTGACGAAAAAATTTCCGTGTACCGGGCTGATCTCAGCGTTACCGATACGCGTGCCTTTCAAACCCGCGGCTTCGATCAAACGTCCTGCATAATCGCCGGTTGGATTTTTAAACATTGAACCCATTGAAGCTCCCGGCGGTTGTGTGGACTTTCGGCGTTCGCTGAATTGCTCGATTTTAACCGTAACTTCCTCTTTTGTAGAATTTGTTAAACTCAATTCAGCCGAAAGCACCACCGCTTTTATTTCATTGCGTTTGAAAATGCTGGTGCGATAACCGTATTCCATTTTTTCGACAGGCCATTGCGCGCGGCCCGCCTCGGTCAATATCTCGGCTTGAATTAAATTTTCAGATACATCACCGCCGAACGCGCCTGCGTTGCCATACACTGCGCCGCCGACTGTGCCGGGAACGGTCGCGGCCCATTCGAGTCCGGACAATCCTTTCGACGCGCAGCGGTTGGCGAGATTGCTGAAGATGACTCCCGCCTCAGCCCAGACCTTTGGCTGGCTCCCGTTTTCAAAGCGGACTGCCTTCGCCCGGTTCAACACCGTTACTCCGCGCGCACCTTTGTCGCTGACCAAAACATTCGAGCCGCCGCCCAACATAAAAAAACTCAAGCCTTGTCCCCAGAGAGTTGTCACGATCTCAGCCAACTCATCGGACGAGCTTGCGGTGATAAAAATATCCGCCGGGCCGCCGATGCGCGCGGATGTATATGGCGCAAGAGAAATATTCTCTTTCACCTTGTCGCCAAATTTGGCGAGCAATACTTCGCGAGGACGGGCAGGCATGGTCATCATTTATTTCTCAAGAATCATTCTTTCTTATTCAAATGCTCGATCAATTTTGTGATCGCTTTTTGTTTCTTGCGCTTTTCAACAAGCTCCGGCGCTTCCAAAATTGTCTGGGCCAATTCATTCTGGCGGTCGTTTTCAGTGTGGACCAAAACCATTTTTAGCGGCGGCAGGCCCAGGCCTGCTCTGAGCGAAGCCGAAGGGGTCACAGATTGATACGTGCGTTTTTCTTCGTCAGACATGGTTTACCTCGCACTCTGTTACGAAAGTCCGGCCAGCACGTTGGCGCTGATCTGGTCAGCGTCTCCGGCGGAGAGGACGAGCAGAATGTCATTGTGTTTCAAATGTTTGAGAAGATATCTGGTGGTGTCTTCAAGCGATGAAATAAAACGAGCTGATGAATACGGCATGGCGCTCACGACTTCTGCGGAGGAGAACTCCTGCTTTGGTTCGCGCGATGGATAAATTTCGGTCACAATAACTTCGTCGGCGTCGTTGAAGGCGCGTGAAAATTCATGGAAGAGGGCTTGTGTGCGCGAATAGGTATGCGGCTGCCACACGGCCCAGATGCGATGATTGGGATAACGCGCGCGCGCAGCGGCCAGCGTGGCCCTGATCTCGGTGGGGTGGTGGGCGTAATCGTCCACAACGATGATGCCTTTCTTCTCGCCTTTGATTTCAAAGCGGCGGCCTGTGCCGGTAAACTTGCGGAGCGCGTTGGCGGCATCCTTGAAAGATAATCCCAGCGTGGCGACAACTGCCAACACTGCCAATGCATTGCGGACGTTATGTTCGCCCGGCACTTGCAGGCTGACGTGCGTCGATGCAAGTGTTCCAACGTTAGTGGTTGCATCGAAGTCAAAGCCGCCGCGTTCGTTGGGTTTGAGCGAACGAGCCTGCACCCATTGCGGTGCGTTGATGGTTATCTCGCCTTGAATGCTGTACGCGATGACGTTCCGCCCGGTGCGGCGGGCGTGGCTGATGAGGGATGCTGCGCCTGTGTCTTCCACGCACCCGATCAGTGTGCCGTCGTTCGGTAAAAGCGAAGCGAAGGATTCGAAGGCGGTGACCATATCATCATAGGTTGGGTAGCAATCGGGATGATCATGTTCGAGATTGGTGATGACCTCGATACGCGGTTTGAGTCCTAGGAACATGCGGTCGTATTCGTCAGCTTCGATGACGAAGGGCGCGCCTCTTCCGGCGCGGGCATTGACGCCGTAGTTGCTCATCACGCCGCCGACGATGAAAGATGGGTCGCGTCCAAGTTCCGAGAGCGTGAAGGCGATCATGGCAGTCGTCGTGGTTTTGCCGTGCGTTCCCGCCACGGCGATGCCGGTTTTGTTTTCCATCAGCTTGCCGAGAAAGTCAGCGCGCTTGTAGACTGGAATGCCTGCTTGATACGCGGCGATCACTTCCACGTTGTCATCAGGGATGGCGGAGGAGCGCACGACCCATTCTGCACCCTGAACGTTGCGCGGATGGTGGCCGATGTAAATTGTCAGGCCGGCCGCTTGCAGGTCCGTGGCGAACGAACTAATGGCACGGTCCGATCCTGTGACGGTGTATCCGCTTTCGTTCAGGAGGCGGGCGATGGCGGAAAGTCCGCTGCCGCCGATGCCGATGAAATGTACATGTGTCATGTCGGTATCCA
>JAKAMM010000454.1 GCA_021812905.1 Chloroflexota bacterium
TTCCATCAGCAGCAGCGCATCCGCATCGCCGTAGACCGCCGCGCTGGAGGCGATCACCGCGCGGCGCGCGCCTGCCCTGCGCGCGGCTTCAAACAAAACCGACGTGCCAGTGATATTGACATCGAAACAATCCTGCGGCTTCTCCATTGATTCGGGGACTGAGACAAAGGCGGCTTCGTGGAAAATAATTTCGATGCCGCGCACGGCATCCGCAACTGCCGACGCATCGCGCACGTCTCCTTCATGGATCTCGAGGCGGCCGCCGTTTTTTGACTTTTCCAAACCCTGCAAGTTTTCGCGCTTGCCGCTCGAGAAATTATCCAACACCCGCACAGATGCGCCCTGCTCGAGCAGGGAACAGACGATGTGCGATCCAATGAATCCGGCGCCGCCAGTGACAAGATATTGTTTCATGATGATTATCTTCCTTTGCGGCTCAATACCGTGCCGACCGTGCGCAAAATGACGTTGAAGTCCATCGGCAATGAACGATGTTTGATGTAATAAAGATCGTATTCAAGTTTGACGCCAGTCTCGGTCACAGTGGCGACATAGCCATAATTGATCTGCGCCCAGCCCGTCAGCCCGGGCTTGACCAGCAAACGCGCCCGATAAAACGGAATCTCTTTTTGGAATTGCGCCACCAGTTCGGGGCGTTCAGCGCGCGGCCCAACCAGACTCATTTCACCGTGCAAAACATTCCAAAACTGCGGAAGTTCGTCCAGGCGCGTGCGGCGCAGGACATTGCCCACGCGCGTGACGCGCGGATCGTTTTCCTCGGCGAGTTTGGCCTCGCCGTCTGCTTCGGCGTTTTGCTTCATCGTCCGGAATTTATATATCTGGAAAATATGTCCGCCTTTGCCCAGGCGATCCTGTGAATAAAAAATTGGCAGGCCGCTGTCTATCAAAGTTGCAATCGCCGCAAAAGGGTAAACCAAAGCGAAGATCAATAATCCAGCCAGCCCGCCCAGCATGTCCATCATGCGTTTCAACAATTCGTAAATAACGCTCACCCGCAATTGGTCAACAAAAGAGCGGATGAGCCAGTCAGATTCAAGATGATGAATGGGAACGCGCAAAGTAATTTCCTCATAGAGAATGGGCATGCGCGTGACTTCCACGCCAGCTTCCTGCACATCGAGAATGGCCTGGAAGGTGGTCCCCTGCACTTCACCATTGATTGCCATCACCACGTCAGAAATATGATAGTCATCCACCAATTGAATTAATTGATTGCTGGTGCCAATAACCGGGAATCCTTCAAAAGAGTGTTTGGCCTTTTTAGGGTCATCATCAATAAACCCGACCAGATTGAACGGCGGAGGCGTCAGAAGCCGATAGACTTGCGCCAGAGTGGTACCAGCCTTGCCCGCGCCGACGACCAGTACGCGGCGTTGAAGCCCGGATGACCGATAAAGGCGGATGTATACCGCGCGCCAGGTCAAGGTCAGGACCGAGGCGAGAAGGATGAATGCGCCGACCGCGATGCGCGGCAGGGACGACGGTTCCCGGTTAAAGATAAAGACCAGTGAGTAAACAACGATCCCTAGAAAGGCCGCAATGGCAATCCCGCGCAATGTCTTCCGCCAACTCGCCGCGGTGTGCGGTTCGTAAAGTTCGACCATGAGCAAAAGCCAGCCAAACGGCAGTAAATAAAACCAGAACGGCACATGCAACCCCTGTATTTTGATAATGGCTTCTGCGCGTTCAGGATTGATTCCTAACGAAACCAATCTATAGATGGAATATTGTTGCCAGGCGTAAAAAGCAAGAAAAGCCGCCAGGATAGAAGCAATCAGATCGCCTACCAGCAGAAGGGCGCGGTGTTCATTGGGCCTTAGACGCAGGCCGGGGCGTAAGGTATCAGCCATTATTGGGTGTTTTGGAAACAATACTCCATAAAAATCCGCTCCCCCACGAAAGGTGCATCACCATGACGGCAAGAGGCAGTCCAAGGACGAGGAGCGGTTTGCGTTGACAAAGCGCAAGCTGTAGGCCAGCAAGGGTCAACACAGCCAGATAGCAGAGGATTTCAAGAATTAGAATTAATTCTATCAGAGGAAAGAAGAAAGACAAAACCAATAATCCGACCAGGCTCAGGACCAATGCGGGCGGGAGCGCCTGTCTCCAACGGATGGTATCCGGGTAGCGCCGCAGCATCTTGAGCTTCCAGAAGCCATATCGCCAGTATTGCGCTGCCAGCGCGCTTAAATTGGCGCGGGCGAAATAGGTCGAGCGGATTTGCGGATCGATCCAGACCACACCACCGGATTGGCGCACGCGCGTGTTGAACTCGTAATCCTCATTTGTCAGCAGCGTCTCGTCGAAGCCGCCGATTTTTTCGATCAACTCGCGACGGAATGCACCAAACGGAACTGTATCCACCGGCCCGGCTTTCGGCGCCAGACGATACATGGCATCGCCCACGCCCAGCGGATGTGCAGCCGCGGCCGCAATCGCTTCTGCGATCCATCCGCCCGCGCCGGGGTGGATCATCCACACACCGCCGACGTTGGCACCCTTGCCTGCCTCGAGGACTTGCACGCAGCAC
>JAKAMM010000455.1 GCA_021812905.1 Chloroflexota bacterium
CGCGCGGCTGAAATGCTCCACACGCCGGATGGAGGCCTATACCTCTACGACGCGGAACAAAATGATCTGGTACTGGCTGTTGAGTTGAAGTCCAAGGCCTCCACCGGAGTTCACCTGCAGTGGAGCGAAGGTGCGGCTGGCTTAGCCGCGTCGACCCGCGAACCTGTCATCATAGACGATTATCAGACATGGGACGGGCGTTCTCCTTTATACAAGCAAGTACCCTTCCGGGCAGTGCTTGAGGTGCCCATGTTGTACAGCGGGGAATTGATTGGCATTTTGGTCGTTGACGAACTTGACGAATCCGAACGCAAATTCACCGAAGCGGATGTTCGCCTGCTGTCGCTCTTCGCATCTTACGCTTCCAGCGTTGTGCACAACGCCAAGCTCTTCGATGAGACCCACCGCCGGGCGGGGGAATTTGAAGCGCTGTATCAAACGGCAGCAGACGTTTCGTCGGCAACCGACTTGAAAGTTTTGTTGACCACCATCATCAGACGCGCCCAAACATTATCAAGCGCGTCAGGTTCAGGGCTTTATCTGTTTGACTCAGAACGCAGCGAACTCGAACTGGTGGCGATCAACGATCCTGATATCCACATTGGGACCCGTCTTGCTCTTGGGGAGGGGCTTTCTGGGCGCGTAGCACAGAACAAACAGCCGCTCATTGTTAATGATTACCAAAGCTGGGATAATAGTTCTTCTCATTACAAGGGTCTTCCCATCACTTCCGTGCTCGGAATCCCCATGCTTTACAGCGGTGAATTGATCGGGGTATTGAATGTACATAATCGCACAGACCCCAATCAGACCGAGCCTGCGCATATTTTTACCGAACAGGATATCAATCTATTGTCTCTGTTCGCCAACACCGCGGCCGGCGCAGTGTATAGTGCGCGCCTGCTCGACAAGACCCGCCGCCGTCTGGATGAACTGGCCGCACTGGCAGAGGTTTCCTCGGTCCTGCGTACCGCTTCCACGCGTGCTGAAATGCTATCGGTGCTTTTGGATCAGTTAATGAAAGCTCTCCACGCAGATGGCGGGAATCTGGTTTCAAGCATCCCTGGGCATGACGATCTCCTGATCGAGGCGGCGCACGGAGTGGATGCGCGTTACGCTGGAATGTGGGTTCCGCCTGGCAAAGGCCTGTCGAGACGCGTGCTCGACAGCGGCAAATCTCTTACCCTGGCAGATGCCCGGAAGGATCCATCCTTCTTTAATCCTGACGCGGATGACAAAGTTTACTCCATCGTTCTTGTACCGTTGAAGGCTCAAGATAAGACTATTGGCGTAATCTCAATGGGACGCCTCGAGAAAGACAACGTTATGCCTGCTTCGTTCTCAGAGGATGATATCCGCCTGTTGACCGCTGTGGCCGATGTGGCCGCCAATGCCTTCCAGCGCGCCAGCCTGCACGAGCAAACCACTCGTTATGCGGAACAACTGGAGGTCGTCAACGATCTCGGACATGACCTCTCGGAGACGCTTGACCTGCCGCACATTTACCAGAAACTGTGCCGCGCCGCTCTGGGCCTGCTGCCGGATACCACGACGATATTTATCTCGCTCTTCGACTCGAAGGAACGATCCATCAAGGCGGTGTATGGTGTGCATGCTGGATCAGTCATCGGCCAGGCAGATATGCCAGGCATACCTTTCGACGAATCAGGCTATGGGAATCAGAGTCGGGTCATACTTAGCGGCGAGCCGCTTATTGTCCCGGATTTAAGCATATCGCTTGAAGAGAAAAGGGCCGTCCTGATTAAGTCAGGAAACGAGGATCAGCGTACACAGTCTGCTTTATATGTTCCCATGAAGGCGGAAGGCAGGGTCATCGGTGTTTTGCATACACGCTGTTATGACAAAAACCGTTACACATCCGCTGACGCCGAGTTGTTGGGACTGGTCGCCAATACTGCCGCAGCTGCCATTCAGAATGCGCGCCTGTTTTCCCAGCTTAAGAACCGCGTCGATCAACTCTTGGCGCTGCATTCGGTGGACACCGCCATTGGTTCCACTACCGACCTGCGCGTCAGCCTGCAATCTGTGCTTGAGAATATTACCCGTCAGTTAAAAGTTGATGCGGCGGATGTATTGCTGCTGAACCCCGCCACGCTGGTCCTGGAGTATGCAGCCGGGCTTGGTTTTTTCACTGCGGAGGTCATGCACAGCTCCCTGCCTTTGGGGAAAAGCCAGGCGGGCAAGTCTGCCCTGGAGCGGCGAATTGTTCGCATCCCTGATCTGACCGATCAGAGCCTCGAGTTTTCCCACAACAGCCTGGTCACAGACGAAAGGTTTACCGCGTACGTGGCGGTTCCGCTGATGGCAAAGGGCGAGGTCAAAGGCGTTTTGGAAATCTTCCAGCGCTCTTCCTTGGAATTGGATGATGACTGGATGTCTTTCCTCGAGATGCTGGCCAGCCAGGCCGCTTTGGCAATTGATAACGCCCTGTTATTCGAAGGATTGGAAAAAGTCAATATCGAATTGACCCTGGCCTACGATGCCACGATTGAAGGCTGGTCTCAGGCTTTGGAATTGCGTGACCAG
>JAKAMM010000456.1 GCA_021812905.1 Chloroflexota bacterium
TTGGCGCGGCGGTCGGGATCCACGTAGACCTGGCGCGCTGTGTCGGTCACACTGGCGAGCAGGTCCTCGGGTGAGTCATAACCCCATATTTGCGCCAGGGCCGGATTGACCATGACGAAGCGGCCTTCGGGCGTACTTTGAAAGATGCCATTCAAGGAATTTTCGAAGATGTTGCGATAATTCTGCTCTGCCCGCCGCAGCGCTTCTTCCGCCTGTTTGCGCTCGGTGATGTCAATTGCAACTCCCACGAGTCCGACTACCTTGTTATCCGTGCCCCGTAGAGGGCCGATGTGGTTATCGAAATACACGCCATGCAACTCGGAGATGGCGGTCACCTCTTCGCCAGCCAGAACACGACGAATAACATCCTCCCCAGTCGTCACTTTCCCATTGTATTCGACAAATGGAAACGAACCATAGAGATCGAACGCTGATACCCCGACATTCTCGCCAGGTTTCAGTCTGACGTTTTCTAATCCCTTGCCTTCCGAAAGAGTGAATATACCGTGACTATCTGTGGTAAAGATCGTTATGGGGGCATTGTTCAAGACGGCGCGCAATTGAGATTCCGTTTTCCACAACGCCGCCTCGGCTAGTTTGCGCTCGTCGCGCAGTCGTCTTTGCTCCAGCGCACTTTTCACCGCCGGCCCTAGGCGTGCCAGCCGGTCCTTGAGCAAATAGTCGGCGGCGCCCTGTTTCATCGCCTCGACTGCTACCTCCTCCCCGATGGTGCCTGACACAAGGATGAATGGAATATCCAGCCCGCGTTGCTGCACCAATTGCAAAGCGCGTAACCCATTGAACTGGGGCAGGGAATAATCAGACAGAATCAGTTCCAGCACCGGGTCCAGGTGAGCGAGGTAATCCGCCTCGGTCTCAACCCGTTCCCAGGCGGGATCGAACCCAGCCTGACGCAGTTCGTGCACAAGCAATTCGGCATCGGACAGTCTATCTTCAAGTATTAGGACGCGAAGAGGAATGGACATGGTATCCTCCAGAATAACAAACGGCTTTGCGTTAGATATATTTCAACTTAATGATGTGCGCGATGATGTATCTCATATTCTCCTATCATTTGGTGCCGTGTTGATTCGCCGCGCGTTTCTTTCCGTACATATGCGCGTCGGCTTGTTTCAATGCCTCAGCCAGCGACTCGCCTTCCTCTGCTGTGGCTGAACCCAGCGAGAGATGTAAAGGGGTTTCGGCGCGAGCCGCATTGTACGCCGCGAGACTCCGGGCCAGCCGTTCCAAAGCCGCTTCCACGACCCTGGCACTTGCGCCAGGCAATACCACCGCGAATTCGTCGCCGCCAATCCGCGCCACTACATCTTCGGCGCGGAAAGCCGCACGGAGCACTTGAGCCGCTTGTTGGAGCAACCTGTCTCCGGCGGCATGGCCCTGGCGGTCGTTTACTGTCTTCAAATCATCCACATCCACCATGACCACGCTGACGGGAAAATATCGTCCCCGCCCCAGCCGGGCAAGTTCTTCTTCAAAGAAGGCGCGGTTGTACAAGCCCGTCAGACTATCGTGAGTGCTCAGGTACCTCAATTCCTCTTCCGCCAACCTGCGTTTCGTGATGTCGCGGTAATTGGCGACGATGGCTTGCACGCCCGGCTCGGCGAGCAGGTTGGTGGCCGTGCCTTCCAGCCATCGCCAGGTTCCACCTTTGTGCAGGTATCGAAACTCGACTTCTACGCTTGCGCCTGGTTCTTGAAGGAGTTGCGTGAAGAGGTTCAGCGCGTTTTGGAGATCTTCAGGATGGATCCATCCAAACATCTTCTCACCGACAAGCTCTTCTGCGGCATAGCCCACGATTCGGCTGGTAGAAGGACTCTCGTACAGGATCGTACCGTCCGCGCCGATTAATGCAATGGCATCGCTGCTGTGTTCGATGAGCGCACGGAAACGTTTTTCGCTGTCGCGCAACGCTCGCTCCGCCTGCCGCTTTTCCTCGCGCAGTTTCTTCTGTTCCAATGCCTGGGTCACTGCCGGCCCCAGACGCACCAACCGGTCCTTGAGCAGGTAGTCAGCCGCACCCTGCTTCATGCATTCCACAGCCACTTCTTCGCTGACTGCGCCGGTGACCACGATAAATGGAATATCAAGACCGCGTTCCTGCAATAAACGGAGTGCGCGCAACGCATCGAACTGCGGCAAGACATAGTCGGCAAGAATGAGATCGAGAACAGGGTCGAGACAGGCAAGATACTCTGCCTCTGTCTCAACACGCTGCCATACCGCTTCAGATCTGGCGTGGCGCAGTTCTTCCAGCATTAATTGGGCATCGGCCGGCGCATCTTCGAGGATCAAGACACGAAGTGGGGCGGACATGGCTGATTTCAGATTGGCGCGCTTTGCGTCAGATCACTGGCGGCTGGTTGAGCAGCAGCCAGTACATACCCAGTTGGCGGACAGACTCGTTGAACTGCTCGAAGTCCACCGGCTTGACGATGTAACTGTTGACGCCCAGGTTGTAACTCTCGACGATGTCGCGCTCCTCGCGCGAGGAGGTCAGCACCACCACTGGGATCGCCCGCGT
>JAKAMM010000457.1 GCA_021812905.1 Chloroflexota bacterium
GAGCTCTCAATTTAAAACTATAAAAAAACGAAGCTTTTCAAATATATTACAGAAATAAGACTGAAATTACATTAATACTGGGAGCGCTCCCAATCTACGAATTATTATACATACTTTTTTATTGCGAGTCAACAGTTTTGGGTTCTTGCGCGGAAGCGGATATTCCCTGTTGTGTTCCTCTTGTCCCGTTTCGCGACAAATGATTTATGCGTTTACGTTGGCCGGAAATTTAACTGGGCATAAAATTGTATAGGTCTGTCTGGGTGCGGTCAAAGCGCGATGGCCATCACTGCAAATTTCCGGTTTTGCGTCATTCAACAACGGTATAATGCTTGCGGCGCGGCTGTATGTTTTTTGTTTGGGCATAACTCATCACGCTCTTTTCACTGACTTTCCTCGCGCTAAAGTCAGCTGTTCGATTTGCCCACGCAGACAGGACGGTTGGCTAATACTCACATCGAAGATCAAGAGTTGCGCCGAATGCAATCTATCCTTCCCTGTAATTTCTACAATCGCCCGACGCTGACTGTTGCGCGTGAATTGATTGGCGCACGGCTGGTTCGGATTCTCAACGGTAAAAAATTAGTCGGCTTGATCACTGAGACCGAGGCGTACATCAGCGAGAAGGATTTGGCTTGTCATGCGAAGGCTGGACGGACGCCGCGCACGGCCGTCATGTATGGTCCGCCCGGACACGCGTATATTTATTTCACGTATGGTAATCATTGGATGTTGAACGTTGTCACAGAGCGCGAAGGATTCCCAGCGGCAGTTTTGATTCGCGCCGTTCAACCAATCGAAGGCGAAGAGATTATGTTGCGGCGGCGAAGCGGGCGCGATACATTTGGCCCAGGCAAACTAACGCAGGCGATGGGAATCACCAAGAGCGAGAATGGCTTGGATTTAACGGAGTCCGCTTCAAGTCTGCGGATCGAAGCGGGGATTTCCGTCCCTAATTCACTCGTGACGAAAGGGCCGCGCGTGGGTTTAAATAGTACGCCGGAGCCGTGGAAGTCAAAGCCGTGGCGGTTTCTGGTCAAAGGCTGGAAGATCAACATAACGGACTAACTTGGAGGAACGATGGGTTTACTTGAAGGCAAGACTGCATTGATATTTGGCTTGGCCAATGAACGTTCGATTGCATGGGGCATCACACAGGCCATGCATCGCGAAGGCGCAAAGATCGGAATCAGCTATGCGGGCGAAGCGCTCGAACGACGTGTCAAGCCGCTGGCTGAACAGATTAATTGCAAATGGGTCGAAGAATGTGATGTGACCAAAGATGATCAGATCGCTGCCGTCGCGGAGAAAGCCAAAAAAGATTTTGGGCAGATTGATGTATTGGTACATTCGATTGCGTTTGCAGGCCGCGAGGAATTGACCGGCCCATATTACAACACCAGCCGCGAGGGATTCAAAAACGCGATGGACATCAGCGTGTTCTCATTCGTGGCGCTGGCAAAAGCTTTTCATCCGATTATGCGGCCGGGCGCGTCGCTGATTTGCATGACGTATTATGGTTCGGTGAAAGTCGCTCCGCATTACAACGTGATGGGTGTTGCCAAAGCCGCACTCGAATCGTCGACGCGATATCTGGCTTATGATCTCGGCCCGGAAAAGATTCGCGTCAATGCAATTTCGGCTGGACCAATCCGCACGTTGGCCGCGGCGGGCGTAGGCGGCTTCCGCGACATGTACAAGCATTTTGCGGATGTCTCGCCCATGCGCGAGAACGTTACGATTGAAGATGTGGGCAATGCTGCGGTATTTTTAGCGTCGAATCTTTCGGCGCGTATTACCGGCGAAGTTTTGTACGTCGACTCCGGTTTCAATGCGGTTGGTGTGCAAATGAATCCAGAAGCAAAGGAAAGCAGTCAGTAATTAGTCATCGGTGATCAGTGGACGCTGAACGGTCTCCGTTCAGCGTCCTTTTCTTTTTACGGTAAAATTAGCTTTGTATGTTTAAACGTAGTACTTCTCCAACAGAAACTTCACAACAAGTTCAGGCTGTCGAGCGCATCACGTCCGTGCTCGGGCCGGGCGTGATCTGGCATGGTTCGATTAATGGTTCGGGCGGTGTGCGAATCGAAGGCGCGTTCGAGGGTGAGATTGCTTTGCGCGGAATGCTGGTTGTTGGCGAGACCGGACGCGTAACTTGTCAAAACGTGCGCGCCAATGCCGTCATCGTAGCGGGCGCGGTGCGCGGTAACATCACGACTCAAAAACTGGAAATCCGCGCCAGCGGACGTGTGTGGGGCGACGTGGTTACCACCGCTTTTGTGACGGATGAAGGCGCGTTCCTGCGCGGCCAAATCCGGATGGAAGAAACGGTTGATCTGGAACTCGAGCCGGCTCCCGATGTTACGCCTTCGGAGGCCACCCAGGCCGAGATCATCGCGCAGACACCGATCCCTGTTCCGCCTCCCGCGTCGAAACCGGATGGTTCCTCGACCATCGCCAGAAAAAAGAAAACGGCAAATTGACTTTTTGGAGCAGGCCCCAAAAGTCTTCGAGACTTTGGGGTCTTTTTATGAAAT
>JAKAMM010000458.1 GCA_021812905.1 Chloroflexota bacterium
CTTAAGTTCGGGGAAGTCATATCTTTAGATCAGCTTCGGTTGATCTTCCAGCCGCTTTTCATCGCCATTGACCTGCGCCCCAGCGCGCTTCAAATCTTCGGCGGCAATGCGCGCCACAGATGCCACACTATCGCCTTCCTGCGGCTTGATCAAGTGGACGCCCCGCGTAGAGCGGCCCGATTGCTTAACATCTTTTACCTTCAAACGCAACGTCACGCCATTGGCCGTCATGATTGTCAAATCATCATCGTTCTGCACAACACGTGCTGCGGCAATTTTGCCAATTTCGCCGAGCGCCTTCTTATCAATGGTTGAAATTCCACTGGTGGCGCGTCCCTTCGGAGTATATTCCTTCAATAATGTTTGCTTGCCAAAACCGCCGGTCGTCACGATCAGAAGCGAGCCATCTTTTTCCACAACATCCATGCTGGTAACTGCATCGCCTTTGGCAAGACGAATGCCCTGCACGCCCGCGGCCTGACGTCCCATCGAACGGACTTTATTTTCATCGAAGCGCAAAGCCTGACCGTTCTCAGTTACAAAAATTACTTCATCTTTGCCCGAGGTCGGGCGCGCCCAGCCCAGGCTGTCGCCTTCGTCCAAAGTCATGGCGATCAAGCCCGAGGGGCGGACCGAAGCGAATTCTTCCATGTTCACGCGCTTGACTCTGCCGCGTGCCGTTGCCAGCATACAAAATCCATGCGCCGAAAAATCCGAGACCGCGATGGCAGCAGTAACACGCTCATCCGGCTCGAGCGCCAGCACGTTGACCAGCGGGATGCCTTTTGCGGCCCGGTCGGCATCCGGGATTTGATAAACCTTTTCCGAATAGACTTTGCCACGGTCGGAGAAGAACAGCATCGAATCCAAACTTCGAGCGGGGATGAGCGCAACGACTTCATCTTCATCTTTGGTTGTATGCCCCATCACCCCGCGCCCGCCGCGACTCTGCGAACGAAAAGCGGATGCAGCCACACGCTTGATATAGCCTCGCTCGGTCAAGCTGATCAGCACGGCCTCGTCCTGCACGAGATCCGCCTCGGTCAATTCTTCCTTGGCGTCCGAAGCGATGCGCGTGCGGCGGTCATCGCCATATTTCTCGGCCAGCTCTTTCAGGTCAGACTGGATCAGCGCCAAAATCTTTTTGGAGTGAGCCAGCAGATCTTCCAGATAATCAATTTGCTCTTTGACCTGCTTGTGCTCTTCCTCGATCTTCCAGCGTTCGAGCGCAGCCAGACGGCGCAATTGCATATCGAGAACAGCCTGCGCTTGCAGGTCGCTGAACTTGAAGCGCTTCATCAAATTAATCTTGGCCTCGTCCGAGTCCTGCGACTCGCGGATGGTCTTGATCACCGCATCCAAATTCGAGAGGGCGATTAGATATCCATCCAGGATATGCTGGCGGGCGTGCGCCTTTGCCAGCTCAAAATTCGAGCGGCGAACAATGACGGTCTGACGATGTTCTATGAAAATCTGCAGTGCGCGTTTAAGCGGCAACGTGCGCGGTTCCCCATCCACCAAAGCCAGCATCATCACGCCAAAGGTGGACTGCAAGGCTGTATATTTATAAAGTTGATTGAGAACTTTCTTGGGTTGCGCGCCGCGTTTGAGTTCGATCACAATGCTCATACCGCGCTGGTCAGATTCATCGCGCATGTCCGAGATCATATCGATCTTGTCTTCGCGCACCAGTTCGGCAATCCGCTCGATCAACGTAGATTTGTTGACCTGGTACGGGATCTCGGTGATGATGATCTCATGTCGGCCGGGCTTGGTTTCCTCGATGTGTGCCATGCCGCGCACGACCAGACGTCCACGGCCTGTGCCGTAAGCAGACTCGATCCCTTCGCGGCCAATAATGATACCGCCCGTCGGAAAATCCGGGCCGGTGACGCGCTTCATCAACTCTTCGACCGGGATATCATCCATCGTATCGTAATTGTCGATCAGGTAATTGATGGCATCCACCAACTCACGCAGATTATGCGGCGGAATGTTGGTCGCCATACCGACGGCGATTCCCGATGAGCCATTCAGGAGTAGATTTGGAAGCCGTGCTGGAAGCACGAGTGGCTCTTCCAGCGAATCGTCAAAGTTTGGACCGAAGTCAACCGTATCCTTCTCAATGTCGGCGAGAAGGTCCTCAGCCATCTTTTGCAGGCGAGCTTCGGTATAACGCATGGCGGCAGGCGCATCGCCGTCCACAGAACCGAAGTTGCCCTGTCCATCCACAAGCAGATAACGCATGGAAAAATCCTGCGCCATGCGCGCCATCGATTCATAAACAGCCGCGTCGCCGTGCGGATGGTATTTACCCAACACTTCGCCCACAATACGAGCGGACTTCTTGTAGGAGGAATTGGCGCGGATGCCCATGTCATGCATGGCAAATAAAATGCGGCGATGGACAGGTTTTAGTCCATCACGGGCATCTGGCAAGGCACGCGCCACGATCACGCTCATGGCATAATCGAGATAGGCGCTGCGCATCTGGGAGTCAATATCTACTTGTTCAACAGTACCGATGTCCAT
>JAKAMM010000459.1 GCA_021812905.1 Chloroflexota bacterium
GCTAGGCCAGGGAGACCAAGCGAAGTAATCCCCTAATTAACGATGAGATAGATGCTTCGAGAGAGCGCCTCGCAATGACATTGAGTCATGTTCATCTGCCTCTAATTTAAACCAGATATAATCAAGTTCGAGTAAACCTATGAATATTTCCCTCTTAACTGGCTTGGTCTTTGTTGCTGTGTTCGCGTGCGTAGTTTTTATCCACGAACTTGGACATTTTCTTGTGGCGCGGCTCTTGAAAGTAGAAGTCGAAGAATTTGGTTTTGGCTTGCCGCCGCGCATATTGACGATGTGGCGCGAAAAAGGCTACATTCTTCTGAAAAGCGGACAACGCCTTGTGATCCCGCGCACCTTTGGCCTGCCGTTCGGATGGTCCTCGGTGCTTAACCGTGAATTGAAGCTAACTGCCGATCAGGTGGATAACCAGTTTTTTCTGCGGACCTTGGAATGGACCGAGGCCGCGCCGGACAAAAAGAAAAATAGCACCAATAATCCGCTAAAGAAAAATGAAATCCACGTGGATGAAATGGGCCGCATTCTCGACTCGCACACTGATGCCGCTGGCGAGACGGCGCGACAAGTAGTGGTAGGTAAGCGTCCCGGCAATATTGAATTGACCGACGTCATTGCCGAGGCCCATCCCGGCGTGGAGTTTACGCTCAATTGGCTTCCGATTGGCGGCTTTGTGCGGCCAAAAGGCGAGAACGATCCAACTGTTCCGGGTGGTCTGGCCGCCTCCAGTCCGTGGACGCGGCTGGCCGTTTTGTTCGCCGGGCCGACTATGAACCTTCTGTTGGGGATTGTGGTCTTTAGTCTTTTGTTCTACCAGATGGGTGTGCCTGATTACACACAGGTGCAAATTGGCGCTGTCCTTCCGGATTCTCCCGCTGCACAGGCTGGCATTCAGGTTAATGATGTGATTGCCACCGTGAATGGTGCACACATCACGGACTCAACCCAACTGCATAATATTATTTATGCCAACCTCGACAAGCCGGTTGTATTCACTGTCCGCCGAGGCAAAGAAACACTTACGCTTACAGCCACGCCTTCGAGCACGCGACCGCCAGATAAGGGCGCACTTGGCATCTCAATGGGTCCGGCTATCGTGCAGTCAGGGTCGGTAACTGAATCGTTGCAATACGGCTCGATGGCTGTTTATTTACAAGCGCGTGCGCTTGTCCTGCTCCCGGCCCAAATGATCCGCGGCCAGCTTACTCCTCAGGAAGGCCGCGTTATTGGACTCAAAGGCATTTACGATCTCTTTGGTCAGGCCGTCAACCGCGACGTGCAGAGCCGCGCTCCGCTTGCATCAACACCCTCCGCGCCTGTATCATCATCTTCGCCGACGCCCACCTTCTTCACGCTTCAACTGATCGGCGCACTCACCATCAGCCTCGGCGTGCTCAACCTGTTTCCCTTCCCCGCTCTTGACGGCGGACGCATTCTCTTCGTCCTGCCCGAGATCATCTTCCGTCGCCGCGTTCCGCCCGAATGGGAAAACAGAATCAATGCCATCGGCATGGCGATCCTTTTACTCTTCATGCTGTACGTTAACGTCATGGACTTTGTCAGCCCTGCAATCACCAACCTGCCGTAATGACTGAAACAAAATCATCCATTCAAAAAATAATTGACGAATTGTTGGACGGCACGAAGGAATTTTCGCGCCGGTCTCTCCAACAACTATCGGATATTGACCCCGCTTCGCTCAAAACTTTGATGGAAGCCTGGCCTCGCGTCCAACCGGAACGCAAGCGGCTCCTGCTCGAAGAGCTTCATTCTTTGGCTGACGATGACACCCTGGTCTCGTTCGACGATTTCGCGCGCACCATGTTGACCGACCCGGACGCGCAAGTGCGAGCAGGCGCCATCCGTCTGCTCGACGAGTGTGAGGATGTAAAACTTATCCCAGCCTTTATCAAAACCCTGGCGGGCGATGAAAGAGCTGAGACACGTGCCGAGGCCGCCATTGGGTTGGGAAAATATGTAGAGTTGGGTGAACTCGAAGAGATCAGTGAAAAGGTCAAACGTCAAGTGGAAGATGCGCTGCTGGCGAAGGTCAACAGCGATGATCAACTTCTTGTGCGGCGTAACTCGCTCGAGGCGCTTGGCTACTCGTCCCGCCCTGAAGTTGTCACCGCGATAGAGTCGGCCTATCATCGTGAGAATCCCGATTGGCAGGCCAGCGCATTATTTGCAATGGGACGTTCCGCCGATGAACGCTGGGAAGATCACATTCTCTCCAGTATGTTGGATGAAATCGAGATCGTGCGCCTTGCGGCGGTCGAGGCGGCGGGTGAACTCGGCCTGGATGCTGCGCGCATGGTTTTATTTAGATTACTGGAAGATGAAGAAGATGATGACATCGCCGCGGCAGCGATCTGGTCGCTTTCGCAAGTCGGCGGCGAGGACGTCCGCATTTATATTCAAAACCTGCTCGACCAGAGTGAGGACGATGAACAGGTCGAATTTCTCGAAGAGGCTCTCGATAACCTGTACTTTACCGAGGACCTGGCAAAGTTCGA
>JAKAMM010000460.1 GCA_021812905.1 Chloroflexota bacterium
ACCCTGACCTTCGTCTTTGTGAACTGGGTGGCCTTCAACTTTACAGCGATGATGACTCTGTTCGTTCCGGCTGCGGCCTATGTCATGGGGTTGCCCGATAGCGTCAGCGCTTGGTTCGCAGTTCAGGCTAATCAATTCATTGTCGCGACCCTCTTGACGCTGATCTTCACCCTCATCATGTTGCGAGGCACGAAATTCGCGGCGCGCTTCATGTTGGTGCTGTTCTGGATTGTCTGGATCGGGATGGGACTGTGGTATATCGGGCTGATCTTCACCTCCAACAGCGCATTTGTGGCCAACTTCACAGCAGCCACCAATGTCAACCCGGCGGATATCATTAGCACGGCTCAGAGCAATGGATTTAGCGCCACATCTGGATTAAACCTGGGCATGACCTTTCTGGCCATGCTGTGGGCTTTCCAGAACCTGACCGGCTTTGAATGGACTGGCTACTTTGCAGGCGAGATCAAGAACGTGCGCCGGACGGTCATCACATCCGTCCTGGGCGGCTTGGTCGCCGGTGCGATCCTATATGCCATCGGTTCCCTCCTGGTATATAGGACGGTCGGCTTTGACTTCTTCTCGGCCCTCTCTTATCTCGGTCTGAACGCGGCCAGCAAGATGCCCGCCGGCGTGAACTATGTCGTGCCCGCCTTGACACGCTTCTTCTCTCTGCCCGCTGCGCTCAAGATCTACATTGCCCTGGCTTTCCTGCTAGCCATCATCTGGTGGACGCCTGCCGGTTTCCTGCTTGGGACACGCAACTTGTTCGCCTGGTCCTTCGATCGTCTTGCTCCCGAATGGGTCGCGGATGTGCATCCCACCCTGCATACTCCGGTCAATGCAACCATCATCATTGGAATCTACATCGAGTTCCTCAACTGGATGAACATCTACGGCGGCTTGGGTGGTTATCTGGTGAATATCATCGCAGTGATGGCCCTGGCGTTCATTTTTGTGGGATTGGCGGCTGTAGTCTTTCCCTACCGCCGGAAGGATCTCTATGACAATGCGCCAGAGGCTGTGCGCGCAAAATTTCTCGGCGTGCCGCTGATGGTGATCTCCGGTGTTGTGACGATGATTACATGGCTGTTTGTGTTGATCGCGGCATTTACAGCCACCCAATTTGGTCTGAGCGTTACGCCGCTGGCGATGATCGAAGCCTTTATCGTTCCGGTGATCGCCGTCGTCTGGTATTTGATCGCGGTGGCGGTTCGTCGCAGCCAGGGCGTTGATATGGCCCGTGTGTTTACTGAAATTCCACCTGAATAAATCAGCATGCCGTATACATCACTGGAACTAAAGAACCTCGCATTACAGCTTATTCAGGAGGCGGAGCAAAAAGGAGCCACGCTCCGTCTCCTGGGGGGGCTGGCTTTCTATGTGGCGAGCCCAGATACGGCAGAGAACCCGATTTTGCGCAGAGAGTACCAGGATCTGGATTTTGCGGTCAACCGGCGCGGCGCGCGTTTTGTGCCGGATGCTTTTATCGCGCAAGCCTGGGAACCCGACCGGCATTTCAATGCGCTGCACGGTGAAACGCGCATGTTGTTCTATTATCAGGAAGAAATCCAGGCCGACCTCTTTGTCGGCAGTTTTGAACAATGTCACAAATTGGAACTCGATCACCGTCTGAAGCTGAATTCGGCAACCTTATCGCTGGCGGATTTGTTGCTCACCAAGCTGCAAATCCACCAGATTAACGCCAAGGATGCCAGCGATATTTTCATGCTTCTCCTTACGGCTGATCTTGTCCCGCAGCCTGATGAAAACAAGATCGACCTGAGCTATATCACCGATTTAACCCGCAAGGATTGGGGCTGGTATACGACCCTACACGACAATCTGGTATTTTTGCAGGAAGCCATTCCAGAAGGCTTACAAAAGCAGGAACAAACGCTGATCAGATTCAAATTACAGGAACTGAGAAAGGCGATCGAAACAAGTCCCAAGAGCCTGCGCTGGCAGATGCGCAATAAAATTGGACGGCGCATCCCCTGGTACGATGAGCCGGAGGAAGTCAATCGATGAAGAGTGAACATGGCCTTTAAACTATTTTTTACCACGGACGTACATGGCTCGGATCGCTGTTTTCGCAAGTTCATCAATTCCGCCAAATTCTACGGCGCGCAGATCATTATCCTGGGCGGGGATATGACCGGCAAAGCTGTCGTGCCGGTCGTACAAGATAACGGCAAAACCTATACCGCTGATTTTTCCGGTCATCCAAGGCAAGTGGAAGATGGCCAGCTTGAGAATCTGCTGAAGGAAATTCGATTCAACGGTTATTATCCCTATGTCACAACCCCGGATGAACTGGAAGAAATTCGCGCCGACCCTGACGGAAGCGCCAAGCTTTTTCATAAGGTCATCAAGCAATCGTTGGAAGGATGGTTTGCTCTGGCTGAGGAAAGGCTTCGGCCGCTGGGCGTCAAGGTGTATATCTCGCCGGGAAATGATGATGACTTCGTGGTGGATGAAGTTCTCAACGCGTCTGATTTTGTAATCAACCCGGAGGAGAAGGTG
>JAKAMM010000461.1 GCA_021812905.1 Chloroflexota bacterium
GAAGCAGTGATCGCAGGTGTGCCCGGTGTTGCGGTCTCGCTGGAAGTTCCGGATGGACATATCGGCGAAATTGATTTCAGCCTGGCGGCTTATGCCGCGGGCCGCGTGGTCCAGCGCGTGATCGAAAACGGCCTGCCGCCTGAAATTCTTTTGAACGTCAATGTGCCTTATCTTATTGCGCGCGATTTGATGCGTGGCTTTCGCGTGACCCGTCAGGGACTGCGCGTTTATCACAGCCGTCTCGACGAAGGCGTGGACCCGCGCGGCCAACCGTATTACTGGATTGCGGGCGATGCGCCGACGGGTGTCTCTGAACGCGGGTCTGACATCGGCGCGCTGGCAGACGGTTATGTCTCTGTCACGCCTCTTCACCTGGACCTGACTTCTTATCACGCCCTGACCGATCTCAACGCCTGGGATTGGGACGACAATACCCCAATCCCTTTTTTTGAATTACCACTGCAAGAGAAAAAACAAAAACCCTAGGTGTGGGGTTCTCCTCCTTATTTGTCTCTCCGGAGACGCTGTCCGTCAGAAATGGCGGACAGTTTATTTAACAAGATGTTAACCCATTCTTCCATTGCCTTTAAAAGCAGCTTGATAACATAGCATGGTATATAAAAATCAAAAGGAGAAGAAAATGTCAAAGTTTGTTCATTCGTTTTTGTTCGCGTTTGTCGCAATGAGCGTCCTGCTTGCGGCATGTGGCACGCCTGCCACGCCCGCTGCACCTGTAGCAACCGAAGCCGCCGCTACACAAGCTCCTAGTGTTACGCAGGCTCCGGCCCAGCCGACCGCGCTTCCTGCTGGTTCCGTGCAGATCAATGGTGCGGGCAGCACCTTCCAACAGCCGGCCATGTCTGACTGGGCGTATGCATATCCGTTGATTGATCCGTCGGTCGCGATCAACTATCAGGGCGTTGGCTCCGGCGCTGGCAAAAAGAACATCATTGGTAACACGGTTGACTTCGCTGGTTCCGACTCTGTCCTCTCTGATCAGGAAACCACTGATGGCAAGGATCTTCAGATTTTTCCGATCCTGGCTGGCGCCGTGGTCATGATCTACAACATACCTGAGTTGGATCCCAAAGGCCCGGTCCTCGTCCTAGATGGCAAGACTTTGGCTGGTATCTATAACGCCACCATTACCAAGTGGAACGATCCTGCCATTGCTGCTCTCAATCCACAGATCGCAACCAAACTGCCCGCCAAACAGATTACCGTAGTTCATCGCTCGGACGGTTCCGGAACGACTGAAATCTTCACCAACGCGTTGACTGCTTTTAGCGCCGATTGGACTGCTGGACACGGCGCGACCGTTGAGTGGCCGGCTGACAAAGCCGGAAGCGGCATCGGTGGCAAGGGCAGTCAGGGTGTGACCGCTGCTGTGCAGAACACTCCGTATGCCATTGGCTACGTTGAATATAGCTTTGCTACAGCCAATGGACTTTCATTTGCCCAGATGGTGAACAAGGCTGGCAAGACGGTTACGGCCACCCCCGATTCAGTCAAATCCGCCATGAATGACTTTGCCACTGCCTTTACCCCCGCCTTGACAGCAGTCATCGTGAATGGTGGCGGCGATGGTACCTGGCCGATTGCCGGTTACACCTACGATATCATTCATGCCTCCAGCATGACCGACTGTGTCAAGGCTCAGAAGATGCTGGAATTCTTCCATTGGTTCCTGACCGATCCTTCTGCCACCAAGCGCGCCACGGATTTGGGTTTCGTTCCGCTGCCTGACGCGGTTCTGCAGCAGGTGAATACTGCCCTCAGCAAGGTAACCTGCAACGGTCAGCCAGTGACGATCATGACCAAATAACCTTTATCAATCCTCCCTGGTCCCCGGAGGGTCTCTCCCTGTGGTATGAGAGAGGCCCTCCATTTCAGTTTATAATCACGACAAGTCAAGGAATTTTCCTTATCGTCTCGGGACTTCACAGTGAATAAAATAGCCTGCGTTTATCAGAACTTCAAGAGAGCTTGAAATGAAAAACGTTTCCGCTTTGCAAAAAAACAACTGGATCGCTCGCTTGAGACGATCCACTCGCCATGGGGATGTACTTTGGTCCGGGATCGTGATATTGATGTCAGTTTTGGTGCTTGCGGTTGTCGTTGCCATTGGCTGGATGCTCTGGCAGCAATCCGCCGAGGCGCGCGCCAAGCTCGGCTGGGCCTTCATTCTTCCTACCGCAGATTCCTCCTGGAATCCGGCCACCGGTGTTTTTCAATCCTGGGCTTTCATCTATGGCACTTTGGTAACCTCGATATTTGCGATCATCCTGGCGATTCCTGTCAGTTTGGGTATTTCCATTTTTCTGGCCGAACTTTGCCCGCCGCAAATTCGTTTGCCGCTTAATTGGATGATCGAGTTGCTGGCAGCCATCCCAAGCGTCGTTTACGGTTTGTGGGGCATCTTTGTCTTCCTGCCGAAGATCGTTGTTCCAATCGGTGAGGCGTTATTCCTGGCTTTTGGTCAGGTACCCTTACTTAAAATCTTCTTCACGGGACCGATCCCACA
>JAKAMM010000462.1 GCA_021812905.1 Chloroflexota bacterium
TCAGCATATTTCAAAAACAAATTGATGTCCGTTCCGTTTCTTACAAACACATGGCCGGATGAATCCACCCCAATGCGCACCTCTACGAAAAGCTGTTTACCGTGCTGGTGTGCGATCGCTGCTGCCTTTTCAAGGAACCGGCCAATTTCGTAAGAACGCCACTCCCCAATGGACGGCGCGTCAATGTCGATCTGGCCGTTGGCTATGCGTGGCCAATCTGAACGGCCAGTGTAGGCCAGATAAGCGGTTTTGTCTTGAGTCCCATATCCGTCAACATAATAGACCAGTTCAGTGATGGTGATCGAATTGACCGGGTAATAGGCTGCAATCTGGTCTATCATATCCAAGACCTGCTGGCCGAATTGCCCATCCACCAGTTCCATTGTGCTGACCATATCCGTGGCTGGCACTCCTTGCCATGAAACAGAGGCCGCTTCCGGATGCTGCTGTATATAACGCGGCGAGAGTACATCCACCACGGCGCTGACGTGCGCCCATTTGCCAAAGCGTTTGCTGTCTTCCAGCAGGATGTCTTGCCCGCTGGTTTGAACAATGTCAGCCCAACGGTCCGAGTGGCCATTCCAACGGAAGTAGGTCCAATCGGCACGGCCCGCGCTGATGGCTACCAGATTGACACCGGCTTGCTGCATTCTTGTCTCCATTACAGCAACTTCGGCCCGGCTGCTATCTACTTCCAGATAATCCACACGCATGGCGTGAACCGGTGATACGTCGGTAAAAGCCAAGTTTGCCGAGCCTTGCTGATGGTAAAATGCCAGCACGGCCAAGGCCACAAGAAATATCAGGCCAAGCAGAATCAGAAGGACAGTGAATGTTTTTCTTTTCATATTGTTTTCCAAGTTGATGTTATCCAAGACATGGAAATAGGCCTTGGTCATGGGCAGCTAGGCATATAAAATTATTATACTACCTGCTTAGGCTGCAAGGGCTCCAAAGTTTTTCTCCATTTATCACTAACCGGGTATTAGCAGAGACGTAATCAACCTTCGCGTTGATGATTGGCAGGTCACTCAAATCACTATAAACGCGAGGGCAAGATATCGAGAAAGGTCAGGTCCGCAACGATTATTGTTATTCTTCCTTTCCATTTTTCGACGGAGGTCCTTCGGACATTAACCCAGTCCGTTCAAATTTGTCCCATTTCGCATCTGTTCCCCACAGCTCGAGAATGATGGCCCAGATGGTAACCAGATTCAACATCAAGGTATAAGGTACCCAAAGGGGAAGCAGGTAGAAGTATTTCAAATCCTCCCAGGCCCAGTCGAGAACGATGGCAAAATACACCGTGAACAACGCCCCACCCAAACTGAGCCAAAGGATGGGGTTGAGTATACCCGGTTGAATCGGACTGAAGCCTGTTGCGACAAACAAGATCACCAGGTAGATGATCAACAACTGGAGGATGGGACTAATCACCATATTAAAGAAATTGATCGGCAGATACAAGCCCAGTCTGCCATATTTGAAATTAAAGAACATATCCCTGTGGAGTCCCACCGTTTGAAGCAGGCCGCGCGTCCAACGAACCCGCTGTTTCCAAAGCAATTTAAACGTCGAAGGTACTTCAGCCAGGACAATGGCTCGCGGTGCAAAGTTCACCTGGTACCCGGCGCGGTGGATGCGCCAGGTAAGCTCCATATCCTCACCGATGAAACCTTTCATATAGGGTTCGCCTTCCTTACCCAATCGTGTGAAAGGCCATTTTAGAACTGAACGCCGGATAGCGCCGCAATTGCCTGCAATGATGGGCAGGCAATTGATCTCTGCCAAAGCCCGGCGGACGAACCCCGACCCTACATGATTTTGCAAACTTGCAAATTGTGTTAATGCGGTATCCATATTCGCCGGATGATCATTGCCGCACACCGCTCCCACTTTTACGCTGGTGAAACCAGCCAGCATTTCACGAATGGTCGAATGAGTGAAAAGCCCATCGGCATCTACAAAAAACAGGATCTCACCTTTTGCCAATTGGAAGCCGCGGTTCAAGGCGGATGCTTTCCCGCTGTTGGTTTGGGTCATCACCTGCACCTGGGGCGGATCCTCAGACCGCCGCATGACTTCCAATGTCTGATCTGTCGAGCCATCGTCCACCAGGATAATCTCGAAGTTTGTATAGTCTGAGGACTGGATGGATTCTATACAATTGCCAATTACTTTTTCTTCGTTATAAGCCGGGACGATTATGGATACCAGCGGCGTTGCAGTATCAAATACTGGCGCGGGGCGCGGCCGCAGCTCGAAGATAATAGCCAGAGGATAATACACAAGCCCCAACGCCCCAACCGTGACGAGCATAAAAGTGACAATGTAAAAAAGGACTAACAAGATGTCCATATGAATCTGTTATAAGATGGTCAGAACAGCCTCGAGTGCTTCGGGCGTATGTCGGATATTGGCACCAAGAAGGACATTGATCTCCATCACCAGCGGCTCGCCATCCTTCCGGTGGGAGGTGTGTAATGATCTATTGTTAGCGACCTCACAGATCGCCAAAAAAAC
>JAKAMM010000463.1 GCA_021812905.1 Chloroflexota bacterium
TGTCTCCTATGCGGTGACGCTGATGCGCCGCCGCAACATTCACAGTGTGATCGTGAATATCTCGGATGATAACCCTTCGTATGGAATTGTGACCCGCTCCGATATCCGTGACAAGATTCTGGTCGCCGAGTTGAATCCCGCCGAGACGACCGTACGCGCCATTATGTCCGGGCCGCTGGTGTTGGCCAAACCCGAATGGACGTTGAAGGAATGTTCGCAGGTGATGCAGGAGCGCAAGGTTGATCACCTGCCCGTCGCCGATGAAAGCGGCGCGCTGATCGGGTTGATCTCTGCAACTGACATTTTCGTGGCCGTCGAAGAAAGCGGCTGGGGCGAGAAGAAGGAATAATTGGTGGGACCACACTTAACTGTGGTGACGTGTATAACTTCGTTTTTTGAACCGCGAAGCTCGCTACACTTGCACCTGCATGCAAGTGCAGGTGAGAACGCGAAGAAAACATTTAAATCTTTGTGAACTTCGCGTTCTTAGCAGTTAAATTTTCCTTGTTCTTTGAAAGCTAATGCCTAAAACAAAATTCTACGTTGTCTGGGAAGGCCGCAAACGCGGCATCTTCACCTCCTGGCCTGAGTGCGAGTCGCAGGTCAAGGGATTCGTAGGTGCGCGTTACAAATCTTTCGAGACGCGCAAGGAAGCCGAGGCGGCTTTTGCGGGCGCGTATGTTCATTATGAAGGCAGGCCATCCACACTCGGCAAATGGAAAACGGCGAAGGTCAAACCCATTCTTCCATCCATAAGTGTGGACGCAGCCTGCTCCGGTTCGCCGGGGCCGCTTGAATATTGCGGCGTGCACACAGGGACCGGCGGGCAAATCTTTCGCGCCGGGCCGTATCCGAATGGCACAAATAACGTCGGTGAATTTTTAGCCATCGTGCGCGCCCTGGATTATTTGTCGAAGCATAAACTCGATTGGCCGATCTATTCCGATTCCGAGACAGCTATGAGCTGGGTCAAGGCCGGGAGGTGCAACACCAAGTTGGCGCGTCTGCCAACAAACGCCATGTTGTTTGAGTTGATCGCGCGCGCAGAACAGACCCTGAAGGTTTTGGAATCCTGCCGAGTCTTGAAATGGGACACCGAACTTTGGGGCGAGAACCCCGCCGATTTTGGGAGAAAGTAGGAGGAGTAAAATGAAAACAGCTTTGCTTGTTATTACCCGAGGCTTGCAAGTTCAAATCCCGCCCCCGCTGCTCGTAGAAAAAGACCGTGTTTGATCACGGTCTTTTTCTACGTTGCAATAGGCAACGCTTACCAGGTTGCATTTGCGGTCGTGCTGACGCCTGCTGATTTTCCCACACGCTTATACATCGTAACATTCGTGAACGGCTCTCCAAGAATCCCATCATGAATGGCCCATGACCGCAAGCGGATTTTGCTTTGCGCCTCCTTGCGTCGAAATGCGGAGTCGTCAAGTTGTTTTAGCAGATTCCCGTTCCCGGAAAATTCCGTGTGAATGCGTTCCATCAATTTACGTCCCTGCTGGTAGGCGAAACCATAACGTTCGAATATGACTGCGTTGTGATAATACAACGGCTCGACGAAGTACATCTCGTGGCCCAGGCTTTCGACAAAATTCTCGAATGCGATCACTGCCTGGTTTAAGAGTCGCAAGCCGTGTCGCACCTGACCCGGAGCGAGTCCCGCTTCGAGGGCGGCTTTTTCGGCTTCAAGGTTTCGGAAGAGTGTACCGAATTTTGTGGCGCGGCCATCCGGCATTTTGTCCACGTCAAAGCGCGGTGCATCGGGGTCATTCAAGATATAAAGCAGAACATGCACCTGGCCGTTCATGGTGTCGGTCAGATGCCCGTATAAGATGGGGTCGGGGAAATCAGCTTTGTGGAAAAGAGAAAACTCAGCGGATGGATTTCCCGGTGTCCATTTGGCGCGGATAAGCGAGCGCCCCTCAGAATCGACAAAAGTACGAGACAGGTTGAAGCGCTCGATCAATTCCCTGGGGATGAGGCCGCAATAGATCTCGCGTTTGCGTTCTTCGGGGAGGAGATTGATACTGCCGATCGTGGAAGGTTGACTCATTGTTTATTCCCACAGAAAGACTTGCACGACTTACCTTACCCGGCTTTCCCGATCCTGTTCGCGCTCCATATCACGCTTGGCGATTGCAGCGCGTTTGTCGAAGTTTTTTTTGCCGCGTGCCAATGCGATCTCGATTTTGGCGCGTCCATCTTTCAAATAAACCCTGGTTGGGACAACCGTCATCCCTTTTTGCTTTATGGCCTCCCACATCTCGCGGATTTGTTTCTTGTGCAGAAGCAAGCGCCGCTTGCGTTTGGGATCGTGGTTGAAGCGATTAGCCAGCGCATAAGGCGCGATGTTCGACTCGATCAGCCAGGCATTGCGCCCGTCCGCAATGTCCACGTAGGCTTCGACGATGCTCATTTGCCCGGCGCGAATGGACTTGATCTCGCTGCCCTGCAATGCCAACCCCGCTTCAAACTTCTCGAGCAAAAAATATTCAAAACCGGCCTTGCGGTT
>JAKAMM010000464.1 GCA_021812905.1 Chloroflexota bacterium
CTCTTTAGCAATCTGAGCGCGCCTGGATGTATCGGGCCAAATTTTCAGCCATTGTAGCTGCCAAAGGGCCAATTGAATTTGTAACTCCACCAGTTTTTCAGCAGTAGTGATTTCTGCCTGGGCGGCTGTCCATTCGATGAACATCTTGCTTTCATCAATCAGGCTTTCGACAGCTTCGCGGCTATTTTCGTTGGCAGAAAACGACTTAATGCGACTCAAGTTCGCCGCTAACCCACCCAAGCGAATGGGCAAATCATCGCGCAAGTATCTTTCTCGAATCTGAGTCCAATCTTTCATGCGCCGCCTAATCGCTTGATCGTAATCGCCGCGACCTGTTTGCGAATAATTGGATCAAGGATTTCCATTGATGGATTATTCTGTCGCGGACGAATGTTGATTAATGATTCAAATGTCACTTGTTGAGCAGATGGATTCCAATCAGCGCCCCAAATAAACTCCTGCTGACTTCCGTCATCCAATAAGACCGCTTCACAATCGGCGTGCATGGCTCCACCGCCAGCCAAAATGCCGCGTTCGATATCAACTGCCAACTTGATATAAGTCTGAAGCATTTGAAGCATGTCTTGGATTTGTTCAGGTGTCGCGCGGTCACGGATGATGTAAATCACTGGAACTCCTTTGTTCAATTATAGCAAATGTTATCCCTGCATCTTTTCCCACTCTGCCAGCTTCTCATCCATCTCCCGTTGCGTGGACTCGTATTTCTTCCCCAGCCGCGTGACCTCGGCCGCGTCCGCAGGCGGATTTTCCAATTGCGCGCCGAGTTCGGCCAGTTGTGCTTCGAGAGCAGCGATCTTATTTTCTAGTTGCTGTAAATGCGCCAGCTTTCTTCTTTCATCTTTCATCCCTGCGTTTTGCGATTTGCGCCTGCCCTGAGCTTTGTCGAAGGGTTTTTGGGGAATCGGGATTTGAGAATCGGGGGTCGCTGCCAATCTCGTCGCTTCTTTTTCTCTTTCATCCCGCATCTGCGAATACGTACCCTTGAAGGCGATCATGCGCGACTCGTCCGGCTCGACTTCCCAGATCTGCGTGCCAAGCGCGTCGATCAAATAGCGGTCGTGAGTCACCAGCAGGATCGTGCCTGCATAATCATCCAGCACGGCTTCCAAAACTTCCTGTGAGGGAATATCAAGATGATTGGTCGGTTCATCCAGTAAAAGCAAATTTGTATCCTGCAAAGCAAGTTTGGCCAAAGCCAAACGTCCGCGCTCGCCGCCGGAGAGAACTTCGACTTTTTTATAAGCGTCGTCGCCGCTGAAAAGATATTTGCCGAGATACTCGCGGATCTGACCCGGCAGCCAGTTCGGCACAACCGAGTCGATCTCTTCGATCAGAGTCTTGTTCGGGTCGAGGCCTTCGTGAGCTTGCGCGAAATAGCCGACGTGCAGACTGGCTCCCAGAATCACCTCACCCGCTAACGGTCCGATCTGACCGAGGATGGTCTTCAGCAAAGTTGTCTTGCCCGCGCCGTTGGGTCCGATCAAGGCCGCGCAATCGGTGCGTCGCAGTTCGAGATCCGGCGCAGAAAAAAGCAGCTTGCCGGGATATCCAACTTGCAAATCCCTTGTGCGAAGGACGAGATCGCCCGAACGTTTTTGCGAGCCAAGTTTCAAATGCAAATGCGGCAAAGTGCGGACGGGCGAACGCAGCGAGTTGACGCGCTTCTGCGCTTCTTCGACGCTGAACGGGCTGGTGGTGGTTTCGACATCCAGCTGCGACCAGTTGCTGTTAAGCACGGCGTCCATGCCGACCTGCTCGATGGCCTGCACCACGCGCGTCAGGCGTCGCAACTTGCCTTTGGCCTGTTGCACATTTTGGCCCGCAATATTTTTTTTGATGTACTCAAGGTCTTTGATTAACTTTTCTTTTTCAGAATCAAAAACTTCCTGACGGCGGTCGGCGCGTTCCTGCCGCTGGCGCAGATAGGCAGAATAATTTCCGTGATAAATCTCGAACGCGCCGGGATGCAATTCGAGAATCGCATTACAAGCCTTGTCGAGAAAATAACGATCATGCGAAACGATGACCGCCGCGCCGTCCCACTGACTGAGATAACCTTCAAGCCATTCGACCGCCGCGATGTCGAGATGATTGGTGGGTTCATCGAGCAACAACAGATCCGGGTCTGAGAGCAGCAGGCGCGCAAGGAAGGCGCGCGTACGCTGTCCGCCTGAAAGATGATCGAGCGATAAAGTGTAATCCGCCGCGTCGAAGCCCAGGCCGGTCAGCACCTGCTTGATACGCGTGATGTATGTGTATCCGCCGTGCCGCTCGAAATCCTCCTGCAGCTTTCCATAACGCTCCATCACTTCATCGGCGTGCATCGCCATTTGACTTTCGAGCTTGTGAAGTTCCTCCTGCTTCTGGATCAACTCATCGAAGACGGAATGACAGGCGTCCCACAGCGTGCCTTCCATTTCGAAATCCGCTTCCTGCGACAAGTACCCGATCCGGACTCCCCGTGAGCGGCTGACCGTTCCCGATGTGGCTT
>JAKAMM010000465.1:0-1364 GCA_021812905.1 Chloroflexota bacterium
CAAACTTTCAGGGGTTGATTGCACATGAATGAAGAAGAGCAGGAATCGCCATCCACTGAAGCGGAAGGTGCCAGTGCAGAAGTGGTGAACTGGGAAGAGAAGGCGGAAGGCTACCGCAACGATTATTTACGCGCCTTGGCGGATACCGAGAATCTGCGCAAGCGTCATGAAAAGCAGGTCGAAGACGCCCGCAATTATGCGGTGGATCGTTTTGCCCGCGAATTGCTGCCGGTGATTGACAGCCTGGAGCTGGCGCTGGCCAGCCCGGTGGAGGGCGCCGAGAGTATCGCGCCATTGCGGCAGGGTTTAGAAAATACGTTGACGCTGTTTGCCCAGGCCTTGGGAAAGGCCGGCATCGCCCCCATAGAAATGGGCGAAGGGCGTTTTGACCCCCATCTGCATCAGGCGATTGCCATGGTGGAAACGGAGGGGGACGCAAACCGGGTTCTGGCGGTGCATCAGAAAGGTTATTTAATGCATGACCGCTTGTTGCGACCATCCATGGTTTCCGTTTCCAAAGCACCTAAAGCGGCAGAATAACACAACGCACACCAGACAGGTTTTGCATATTCAGGAGATGATAAAATGGCTAAAGTAATAGGAATCGATTTGGGAACCACCAACTCCTGCGTCGCCGTGATGGAAGGCGATAAGGTCAAGGTGATCGAGAACAGCGAAGGTAAGCGCACTACGCCGTCCATCGTCGCTATCACGGAAGAAGGCGAAGTGTTGGTGGGCGAAGCGGCCAAGCGTCAGGCCGTCACCAATCCGGAAAATACCGTTTATGAGGTCAAGCGCCTGATCGGCCGCAAGTTTGACGATGCCGAAGTACAGAAGGATCTCAAGCATGTGCCTTATAAAGTCATCAAGGCCGACAACGGCGATGCCTGGGTGGAAGTGCGCGACAAGAAGTATTCCGCGCAGCAGATTTCCGCCTTCATCCTGCAGAAGATGAAGAAGACGGCCGAAGATTATCTTGGCGAAAAGGTCAGCGAAGCGGTCATCACCGTGCCTGCCTACTTTAATGACGCGCAGCGTCAGGCGACCAAGGATGCGGGCCGTATCGCCGGTCTGGAGGTCAAGCGCATCATCAATGAACCGACCGCGGCGGCGCTGGCCTTTGGCGAAGACAAGAAGCCCGGCGACAGCAAAATTGCGGTGTATGACCTGGGTGGTGGCACCTTCGATATCTCCATCATCGAGATCGCCGAAATGGAGGGTGAGCACCAGTTTGAAGTGCTCTCCACCAATGGCGACACCTTCCTCGGTGGCGGTGATTTTGACACCCGCGTCATCAACTACCTGGCAGACTCCTTTAAAGCGGAATCGGGTATCGATCTGCGCGGCGACCGTCTGGCCATGCA
>JAKAMM010000465.1:1374-2509 GCA_021812905.1 Chloroflexota bacterium
GCAGCAGACCGACGTCAATCTGCCCTTTATTACGGCGGATCAGAGCGGGCCGAAGCATCTGAACATGAAGCTGACCCGCGCCAAGCTGGAGTCGCTGGTGGAAGATTTGATCGACCGCAGTATGGCACCCTGCCGGGTGGCCATGAAGGACGCCAATCTGGCGACGAGCCAGATCACTGACGTGATTCTGGTGGGTGGTCAGAGCCGGATGCCCAAGGTGCAGGAGAAGGTCAAAGACTTCTTCGGTCAGGATCCGCGTAAGGATGTGAACCCTGATGAGGCAGTGGCCATCGGTGCGGCCATCCAGGGCGCGGTATTGTCCGGTGAAAAGAAAGACGTGCTGTTGATGGACGTGACGCCGTTGTCCCTTGGCATTGAGACCCTGGGCGGCGTGATGACCAAGCTGATCGAGAAGAACACCACCATCCCGACCCGCAAGTCGCAGATTTTCTCGACGGCGGAAGATAATCAGTCGGCGGTGACGGTGCATGTGTTGCAGGGTGAGCGCGAACTGGCGCGGGATAACAAGTCGCTGGCGCGTTTTGATCTGGCCGATATTGCCAACGCCCCACGGGGCATGCCGCAGATCGAAGTGACCTTCGACATCGACGCCAACGGCATCCTCCATGTCTCGGCCAAGGACAACCAGACCGGCAAGGAGCAGTCCATCAAGATCACCGCAAGCTCTGGTCTGTCCGAGGAAGAAATCAAGCGGATGATTCAGGAGGCCGAGGCCCACGCTGCGGATGACAAGAAGGCGCGTGCGCTGATCGAGGCACGTAACGAGGCGGACGCCAGCGTGCACGGCGCGCGCAAGGCGGTGGAGGAACATGCCGCGGCACCTGAGCACGACAAGACCAAGGTGACGGAAGCGATCTCCGCGGTGGAAAACGCCGCCAAGGGTGAGGACGTGGAAGCGATCAAGGGGGCTGTCGCCACTCTGATGGCCGCCATGTCGGCATTGTTGCAGAGTGCCGCTGCCGGTCAGGCCCAGGCAGAATCCGGTGCGGGTGCCCAGGGCAATGCCAAGCCGGACGACGTGGTGGATGCCGAGTTCGAAGAAGTCGACAAGAAGTAAAATTACCATCGGTCGCGAGGGGGCAGGGTTTGTTATCCTGTCCCCTTGCCCGTTTCA
>JAKAMM010000466.1 GCA_021812905.1 Chloroflexota bacterium
GATCGAAGGCAGGCTCAGTGGTGATTTCCACCCCGTCGAACTCATGCCGGGGATGGTCGTCATGCTACAAAACATCGAAGAAGAAGCGCTCCTCGATTTTTATTTGCCATGCAATGAAGAACTCGCCATCCTTCAGGCAGGCACGGATCTGTTTCTCAATTTCTTCAATGAGCATGAAGGTGCGGTTGGTGAAGACCGCTTCGCCATGTCCATTTCTAATTGTCGTTGACAGCCCCCTTGGGAAGCCGTACTCAAAGCGCCACATTGTATTACTGGAATATTACCTTCGACCATGGCCTTCTTTGAATGTTCAATGTCTGATTATGCGCTAAAATACATATCGATACGCAGGACCAAACCTACTATGGAAAAAATTATCGGTGTGACCGAACTCCAGCACAAATTCCGCCCGTTTTTCGAGGATGTCATCCGCAAGCGCACGCTGCTCGTGTTGACGCGCGGTTCGCGTCCCGAGGCGGTATTGATCCCATACGAAGATTATCTGCGTTTCCAGAAAATGCAGGAGAGCGAAGTGCTGGCAAGTTTCGATAAGGTTTGGAATCGCCTGGCGGAATTGAACGCATCCTTCAGCGATGAAAAGATCGTTGCCGACACCAAAGCCGCGAGGCAGGGATAGCCCATGCGCGCAGTCATTGACATGGGGATATTTGTGAGTGCCTTCATCCGCAGCCAAATGGCAACTGACCATATCTTACCTTCCCTGCGTGACGGACGCTTTACCGCCATTTACACAACCGGCAGGCTCGAACCGACTCCTTTTCAAGAGATTCCCATTTTGCGTCCCGCAAAATTGATAGCGAGATTATGATGACGGCTTACGTTGGCGCAAATACTCGTGCCGAAGAACGCCTGGTTGCCGAGTTGGAGCAGCTCGGTGTGCGTTACCTTTCGCGCCTGACGAATGAGAAGGCCCGTCGCGTGCGCGCCCCACACAAACTATTGGCGGATTTGGTGCAACAGCCATCCAGCCGCGTGCGCGCCGCGTTGATTGCGCTCCTGCTGGCGAGACCTGCTTACGGGGAGTATGTGCCCGCCGCACTGAAACATCTGACACCTGAACAGGCACAAACGTTGAAATTGTTCTACACTGCCGCCATGCTTTTACAACGCCAATATGCCGCGCCCCTGCAAACCTTCCTCGGCGCGGACTGGTACTGGCTGACCGATTGGTTCTCCGCTGAACTCAACCTGCCTGCTGCCGCGCCGCAAGCGCAACTCAAAGCCCTTTCAAAACTGCACCAGCAAAAGACTGGCGTCACACTTAACTGGGCAGGGACTTATGAAAACGCTGCGCGTCATCTCCTGCGCCGTTGGGAATTGGAGCAGACATGGAACCCGTAACCTCTGCCGTGTTGGAATCTTTCCTGCAAAAATTAGGTGAGCGGATTCCCCAATCCACCATGATTTACCTTGTGGGTGGAAGCGCGTTGTGTCTGCTTGGCAGTCCGCGCGAGACATTAGATGTGGATTACTCGCTTGAAACCAGCACAAAGGAAATCGAAAAGACTATCAACACTCTGGCCGCAGAAATGAAAATGGACCTGGAGGCCGTGCCGCTTTCTGAATTTATCCCACTGCCACCCGCCGCAAAATCACGCCGACGTTTCATTGGGCGTTATGGTCGGTTGGATGTTTACATCTTTGACCTATACAGCATTGCCCTCAGCAAGATCACACGCGGATTTGAATCGGATTTGGAAGACGTTCAATTTCTTCTCGCCCAAAACCTGATTGCCTGGGATGAATTGGAAAATCATTTTCAAAGCATATTGCCCCACGCCCGCCGAGCGGATATTGACCCGAAAGAATTTCAAGCCTACTTCGATGAGTTGAAGCGACGTGTCAAATAGTGTTTTAGGGAGGATACAACCGCGCTACTTCGCGGAATCCAAATGATCAAGGAACTGACGCGCCGTGGTGATGACAACACCATTGTAAGATACCAGGTTCAGTAAATCCTTGTCGCCAGATACCAAGACCTCCGCATTCCCATCCACAGCAGCCGCAAGAAACATCTCGTCTGTTGGGTCTGCCGGTACAGAACCATGCACGTTGGCGGTTCCGGGGACGAGCACGCCATCCTGGGATAACATTTCTATAAGCCTGGCGATACGTTCTTCCGTGATATTGAATACTTGTTTTAGGCGAGGCTCTGATAATACTCGTTCTACTTCGCGAAGGATGGCTTCCGAAGCCACGATGTCGAAGACATGGTCAGACCAAGCATCCATTAATTGCGCAGGAGCACCTTTCTTGCTGAGAACGCTGCTGACAATAACATTGGTATCAATGACGATTCGCAGCATCTTTCGCCCTCACCTTTTTCAGTGCGTCAGCAACTTCCTTTTCGACCTCAGCAAATGGAAGGTGGGGAGCTGCGTTCCGTATTTCGTTCACCACCGCGAAGCGGGCCTTACGCTGTGCCAGGATTTGCTCGTAATCAGACACACTAACGAGGACGGCCTTGGGTTTGCCGCGCGAGGTCA
>JAKAMM010000034.1 GCA_021812905.1 Chloroflexota bacterium
GGTTTGAGCGCGGCAGGCGAGCCGTCAAAATTCACGAATTTGATCGGGCGCTCGTAGCCGGTTTTCTTTTCATAATCACCCGCGCGTGTATTCCACTTGATCTTGAACATCTGTCCATCGCGGAATAAAAAGGCGTAACCTTCGTTGCCCTGGTCAAGATGAATATCAATATTTGTTGGTGAAACGACGTCGGTATCCGCCATGATGACGATCAGATTTTCCATGTGAAGTTGGCGGCCTGTCAGGCGGTCAGTATCGAGGTGCAGAACGCCGGGGCTGTTCGGGTCGGAGTTGTCAACCGATCGCAGCCAGGCTCGATACAAAGGATCATACGTCCAGCCGGATTGGTTCAAGCTGGCGAAGAACACGTTGAGCTGTGAGGCGGGAACGCCGCCGCTGGGAACTTGATCCGAAAAAATATTGCTGGCGTAATTAAAAGGTTTATCGGCACTGTGGCGCATATTTTCGTCGGCAATCGCTTTCATGCGGTCGATCGTCAGCATCGCACCGCCAGCCGAGACTTCGTGCGTAACGAATGAACATTTCGGGATCCTAGCCAGGACTTCCGGCGAGGCAAATGCGTAAATCAGACAGCTATCCTGAAAAAAATTGGCGATGTAGGCGTAAAGCAAACGTCCAGAGCGGACCGGGCCAACTTCAGCTTTTGGATCCTTCTTCGGGTCCGGCGTCGGCGCGGCGTACGCATCATTCGGGACCAGTCCCGCGTCCCACGACAAATCATCTTTTGCCATGCTGATGGTTTGAGTCCGTCCGCTCGATGGGTTTGCGTCGCTGTCATGGTCATCGTCGCCGACGTTCGCCTGCGTGAAATCCATGGTTGCCGGTTTTACGAATTCAATTGTGTAAGTCTGACCGGACTGAACATTGAATCCATAATAGCCATTCGTATCGGTGGTTGTTTGTTGGATAAGTTTGTTGCTTGCATCATACAAGTTGACGCATACACCGCCGATACCCGGCTCGCCAACATCCTGTATTCCGTTCTTGTTTTTATCCAGCCAGACTCGATTACCCAAAAGGGCGCCGGTTTGTTTGAACGGCTCTTTACGGATGGCGCAATCGCCGACAATGGGAATTTCCGGCGCGGGGTTTTCTCCGTAGAAGACCGCCAGGAAGCGGTCGGCGCCTTCGGTGATCGAGAATTGAAAAACCATCGGCGCAAACGAAAGCCCCGCTTGCGGCCGAGCCGTTGCCGGGAAGTTCGAAACGGAGATCAGCATCGCGGGAATTTTCAGCAATGATTGGTCGGCGACCGGCTGTCCGCTCAACGGGTTGATACCCGCCGGGAAATCCGTTTGGCCGGGACCATACGTGACTTGTGTCGCGGTTGGCTGCGGTGTCGGAGTCGATGGTGAAATTACTGGTGCAGCGGTCTCTGCAATTTGAGGATTGCCATTACTTGGAGATGTCGTTGAAATTTCATTCATCGCCGGCGCACAGCCATTCAATAGAAGTATAGCAACAGCAATAAATGAAAATACAACGGGCCGATTTTTTGGGGACATTGGTAACTCCTGAATAATTCTTTATGGTGCCGAGTCTATATTACTCCCCCGTGTCTTACGAGCAGTTATCAGATTTGAAAACCTTCCCGTATGCGTTTCCAAGTATCTTCCAGCGCCTCCGGCAGGACGCGTGTCTCGGCAAGGGACGACATGAAGTTTGTGTCGCCGGCCCAGCGCGGCACAATGTGGATGTGCACGTGTTCCTTTACGCCCGCGCCAGCCGCCTCGCCAATATTCACACCGACGTTGAAGGATTTTGTTTTATAAACGTTTCGCAAGACCGCTGTACATTGCGAAGTTAGTTCCATCATTTCAGCGCGCGTGGCCGCATCCAGTTCTTCGAGGTTGGGTTTGTGCATGAACGGCACAACCATTAAATGTCCGCTCGTGTAAGGATAGCGGTTCAGGATCACAAAGGCCAGCTTGCCGCGCTGGACGATCAAATTCTCAGGCCCATCTTTCTTCGCAGGCAGGCTGCAAAATATACAACCGTCTTCCTTTGAGTTTTCGATATATGCCATTCGCCAGGGTGACCAGAGGTGTTTCATCAGATTGCTGAATTCTAGCAGATTTTCAGCAAAGAGTTTTATCTATCACCGGATCTTAACTTACGGAATTTGCGAAACGAATTGATCAAGGCTTTCTCAAAGTTCATGGTGAACTCTAGCTTTTGTCATTTTTTCACCGCGAAGAGCGCGAAGTACGCCAAGAAAAAATAAATCTTCGCGTTCTTCGCGGGATTGGCGGTTCATTCACTGGCTTTGATAAAGATGTAACGAATCGATTTGTGAGACTTGTAAGTCCGCCCTTAATCGTGTATCCTCGTTTCGATGCAACCTTCACTTTTTTCAACCGTCCAGTGGACCGTTTCCTCCCTCACGAAATATGTGCGTGACCTGCTTGAGTCAGATGTGACGCTGCAGGATGTGTGGGTGGAAGGGGAAATATCCAACCTGTCCCGCCCGGCTTCCGGGCACATTTATTTTACGTTGAAAGACGCGGGTGCGTCGTTGAAAAGCGTGATGTGGAAGATGACTGCGGCGCGTTTGAATCTGAAATTGCAGGACGGCATGGCCGTCGCAGTGCATGGCAGGATCGGAGTCTACGAAGTCAGCGGACAATATCAATTCTACGCCGATCAAATCCGACCGGTGGGCGAGGGCGCGTTATATCAAGAATTCCTGCGACTGAAAGCCCTGCTCGAAGCTGACGGCTTATTCGACCCGGAACGCAAGCGCGAAATCCCTGAACTCCCCAAACGCATCGGCATCGTGACATCGCCCACGGGTGCGGCTTTGCGCGATATGCTCACTGCCATCCGCCGACGCCTGCCGCTGGTCGAGGTCATTCTGGCGCCATCGCTTGTGCAAGGCGATGAAGCGCCGCCCAAACTGGTCGAAGCCATTTCTTCTCTTAATCAACATGCCGCGCGCCCCGATGTGATTTTGTTGGCGCGCGGCGGCGGTTCTATCGAAGATTTATGGGCCTTCAACGATGAACGCGTCGTGCGCGCGGTGGCTGCATCCGAGATCCCCGTTATTTGCGGCGTCGGTCACGAAACGGATTTCACGCTCTCTGACTTTGCCGCCGACTTGCGTGCGCCGACTCCCACTGCCGCCGCAGAGTTGGCAACACCGGTCACCATCCTCGATCTTTCCGCAACGCTGCAATCTCTCCAGGCGAATCTTTCTTCTTTCGTCTCTTCCTTTCTCAATGATCGAAAATCCGAAATCGAAAATTTAGCTTCTGGATTAAAATTCTTTTCGCCGTCCCGCCGCATTCAATCAGACCGGCAGAGACTCGATGAGTTTGCTCATCGTTCTCTGGCCGCGCAGGCGCATCGTCTGGTGCTCAAAGCGAGTCAGCTCGAGGGGTTGGGCAAACGCCTTGTAACGCTGAGTCCGCTTCAAGTCCTGGCGCGAGGCTACGCCGTGGTCACACGTCGGGTTGACGGTGTCATTGTCCACAGCATCGCACAAGCGCGCGGCGGAATCCGTGTGCGCGTGTCTGATGGCGAGTTCGATGCGGAAGTACAAAATAAAAATTAAGAACGTCTGGAGTCTTCATGGCAAAATCATCTGCAAAACCAAAACCTGTTGACGAGTTGACTTATGAAGCGGCTTTTGCCGAACTCGAAACAATCGTATCTGCGCTTGAAAGCGAGCAGCTGCCCTTGGAAGAATCGATGTCATTATATGAACGCGGCCAGGCGTTGGTGAAGCGCTGCGCCGAATTGTTGGATGGCGCGGAGCTGAAGGTCAAACAATTATCCGGCGGCGATCTAACCGCCTTCGAGGAAGCAGAATGAGTCTAGGTTCGATATTACAGAACCGAATTCTCCTCATCGCACTGGCGGCGTGGGGATCGGCGCAAATCTTGAAAATTCCGATGGAGTATCTGCGCTCCCATCGTTGGAAATGGGCGATGCTTCTTGCAGCGGGCGGAATGCCAAGCTCGCATTCGGCTTTGATGGTCGGCGCGACTCAAGCCATTGGTTTGTATCAGGGTTTCGATAGTCCACTTTTTGCGCTGGGCGTGGCGCTGACGATGGTCGTTACGTATGACGCGGCCGGTGTTCGCCGTCAGGCTGGAATGCACGCCGAACGAATCAACATGCTCTTCGAGGAATTGATGCACGGCCAATTGCCAAACGAAAAGGAATTGCGCGAGGTGCTTGGTCACACGCCGCTGGAAGTGGCCGGCGGGATTTTGCTGGGCATTGCAGTGGCAACCTTATTGTGGACTGTTTGGAAATAAGAAAATGAACGCAGAGAATTGCGTCCATTTTCTCGCTTCTTTCGGGACTTCAACCTGCTCGTTGTTTAATTATCCATTCTCAATCTCGAGCGCACCGCGTTTAAGATCGTTGCCAATTCAGGCACACGTAACGCAAACAGGATCGCCGCGTAAATCAGCCCGCCGGCGGCAATCCCAATGGGGACGATGATCCAGATGGAAACTCCAGATGTAAATTGCAGCCAACCAAATAAGACCGCGCTCATTGCGAAAGTTCCCAACATCGCTTGAACTAACCCGCGCCAAATATTTGGGCCGTCCAGACCTTTTAATTGGCGGCGCATCAAAATGATTAAGGCCGTCATCTCCAGTGCGGTGGCGAATGAATTAGCAAGCGCCAGCCCGCCGTGAGGCATCCAGCCGAGTTTGCTGAAGAGGGTTGAAAAAGCAAAACTGAAGATCACGTTCAGCGTCATCGCCGCCGCGCCGACAAAGACCGGCGTCTTTGTATCATGCAAGGCATAGAAGGCGCGTGAGAGAATCTCGACTACGTTGTGACCGATCAACCCGGCCGCGTACCAGAGCAAGGCCCATGCAACCAGATCGGTTGAATGTGTGTCAAAACTTCCATGTTGAAAGAGCACAGCGATCAATGGCTGACGGAGGATAATCAGCCCAAGCGAGGCGGGAAGCGAGAGAAACAGCACCCCGCGTAAGGTCGCCGCGAGAGACGTTCTCATTTCACCTTTTTCGCCGCGCGCGGCCTGCGCGGAAAACGTCGGAAGCGCCGCGATGGCAATCGCCTGCGCGATCACGACTTGCGGCATGGTCATCACCTGCCACGCGTATTTGATGGCGGACAGCGATCCTTCGCTCAAGCCGGTGGCGATGATGACGTTGACGACGAAGTTGAGTTGCACGACGGCCACGCCCAATAAACGCGGCCCCATCAATCGTCCAACTTCGCGCACGGAAGCATTATCCAGACCGAGGGTGGGGAGGTAGGCGCGTGATGGCAGCTTAATTAAATCTGGAATTTGAACGCCGAGATGAAACGCGGCACCCAAGGCCGCGCCCCAGGCCAATCCATAAACACCCATGGATGGAACGAGGAAGATCAATCCAAAGATCATTCCGATCCAGTACATGCTTGGCGCGAGGGCAGGCAGCAAAAAGCGTTGATGCGCGTTAAGAATGCCCATTGTCAGGCCGCTGATGCCGAAGATGGCCGGTGTAATTAATAGAATTCTCAATAGTGAGGCGGCCAGCGCTTGTTCGTCTGCGGAGAAATCCGGCGCGAGGATGTAACGAATGATCTGTGGCGCGAACATTGCCGAGATGATACTCAGCACGCTCAAGATGACCAGGATGAGATTGGCGATGGATGAGGCTAATTTCCAGGCAGAGGCGCGTTCGTCTTTTGCAAGCAGGCCTGTGAAGGTCGGAATAAATGCAGATGCCAGCGCGCCGCCTGCCACCAGGCTGAAGATCAAATCGGGATAAGTTGATGCGGCATAGAATGCGTCGATGGCCTTATCGGTCCCAAAAGCACGCGAGATCAATATCTGGCGGACAAGGCCGATGATGTTGCTTAGTGCAAAAGCCAGCATGATTGTCCCGGCGGCGCGGGCGATCTGACGATTAGCGGAGTTTGGGATTTGAGTTTCTTCCATGGGACGGCGGGGATTATACCGTACTGCCTTTCAATCGAAGTCTGTTGATTAGAACAGACATGCTATAATCGCGGCGAGGAGAAACCTGATGCTAAAAAAATTATTGGGCTCATTTTTGGCTCTTTGCTTTTTGCTTGCAGCCTGTCAGCCGCTGCCTGAAACTTCCATCCCATCAACGGTTGCTCCGCCGCCAGATAATTCTGGGCCGCTTACTCAAGCTCCTGGCGGGCCAGCCCCATTGACTCAAATTCCGATGCGGGTTGGTTATGGCGTGAGCGGCCCGTGGTTTGAATTGTACTTTACTGACCCGACCAATCCGCTGGGAAAGGAAATTGCGGGCGGGCCGGATGGTCCGCTTGTAGCGGCGATTGATGCTGCGCGCGTCAGCGTGGACATGGCGGCTTACAGTCTCAGCCTAAACAGCGTGCGTAACGCGTTGATCCACGCTTATAAACGCGGCCTGCAAGTGCGCGTTGTGATGGAAAGCGACAACATGGATCGTTCCGACCCGCAGGCTTTGAAAGATGCCGGTATCCCAATGCTTGGAGATCGCCGTCAGGGTTTGATGCACGATAAGTTTGTTGTGATCGATCGTTCTGAAGTCTGGGTGGGTTCGATGAATTTCACGGACTCAGGCACATACAAAGATAACAATAATCTGATGCGCATTCGTTCGACACAGATCGCGCAAGATTACACCACTGAATTCAACGAAATGTTTGTGGATGATAAATTCGGCCCGGATGTTGTGGCCGCTACGCCGAATCCGCGCGTGACTTTGGATGGCACGCCGGTCGAAATCTATTTCTCGCCTGACGACCACGTGCAAAACGCTATTTTGCCCCTGCTTCAGAACGCTCAATCGAGCATTTATTTTTTGGCGTATTCCTTTACTGCCGACCCGTTGGGCGAGGCAATCCGTCAGCGTGCCGAGACAGGAGTCAAAGTCTCGGGCGTGATGGAGTCTGATCAAGTAAAGTCCAACATCGGCACGGAGTATGATCCGTTCCGGGTGGCGGGGCTGAACGTTCATTTGGACGGCAATCTCGGTCAGATGCATCATAAGGTTATGGTCATCGACGGTGAGATCGTGGTGGTCGGCTCCTATAATTTCACTGCCAGTGCCGAGACGACCAATGATGAGAATATACTCGTCATTTACAATCCCGAAATCGCTGCTCAGTTTTTGCAAGAGTTCCAGCGTGTATATGCTGTAGCCCAGCCATAATCGAGATTCAGGTTCAGGACTTTCGCTTTTGTCCGCTAATCCCCACGAATACACGCGAATTTTAAAGACAAATTCGTGAAGATTAGCGAAAATTCGCGGATTGTTTTTGAGTAAGCGAAAGTCGTAAGGTTTTTGAAATCCCCTGTCTCGTCCTGGTATGGAATGGATGTGAAAGGGGATTTTTGTCATTTGCCCGTAACCTTTATGTGTCCCCAGCGACTAATCGGATGAAACCAAACCATAAAAGGATGAGAAAATGAAAAAATCGTTTCGTTTATTCTTGTTACCTGTTGTTGTGCTCGCCGCTCTGGCGTTGAACGCCTGTAGCGGTGTACAAGCCGCCCAAGGTTCAGGTTCCGGGACCAGCCTCAATGACTTAAGCTCGACGGATGTTGTTTCTACCGCTTCCGTCAATTCCAATGATGCCATCCTCGGCACTGAAACCGCTGACGCTTCGAGCATGCTGGATGTCACCGAAACCCCTGATGCTTTTGGTACGCCAAGCGTCACCGAGACTCCCGGTGTAGGTACAGAGACTCTTTCGGTTGGCGAGATGCACAGTGCTAACGAGGTGGTTGGCGTGGTCAGCGCCATGGATGCAACAACCATCACCATTAATGGCGCAGTCTACAAGCTTGCGGATCTCCCGTCCTTTGCTGCAACTCTCAAGGTCGGCGATAACGTTAAGGTGGAATTTGTCACCAATGCAGATGGCAGCATTACTGTCCGTGAAATTAAGGTCTCATCCGGTGCTGATAGCATCAGCAATTCGAATGAGAGTAATTCTAATGACAGCAACAGTAATGACCACAATGCCAATGGCAACTCGAATAGCAATGAAAGCCAGAGCCATGATAGCAATAGTAATGAAAATGAGTAGCATGGCGTCCCTCCGACACCAATTATCGCACCCGCACCCGTAACCGCAACCCCATAAAAGCTTTTTATCCCATGAGGCGGATAAAAATCCACCTCATGGGAGGATGATATACTGGGCATGAACACACAAGCTGTGCTCTATTCTCTCAATCGGACAGTTGTCGTACCCATGCAGAATTTTGACGAAAGTCAAGCGCTGGATGGTCTGCGGAATCTTGACTCGCAGGTCATCGGCGCCGTTTACGATAAATATTTCCCTGAGGTATACCGCTATGTGCGTTACCGCCTCAACGATGAACAGGTCGCCGAAGACATCGCCAGCGATGTCTTCGTGCGTATGCTCGAAGCCATACAAAACAATCACGGGCCGCAGACCAACTTGAAAGCCTGGCTGCTGTCCACTGCTTCACACATTATTGCCGATCATTTACGCCGCGCTTATCGGCGTCCGACTGAAGCTTTACCCGAAGACCTGCTTGACCTTGCTTCTGCTCCGTACGATGAATTTGAGCGCCGTCAACAGGGGCGCGATTTTCAGCAGGCCTATGCTCAGCTTACACCCGAACAACAGCATGTTCTGGCTCTGCGTTTCGGGCAGGGATATTCATTGGAAGAAACCGCTTCTGCGTTGAATAAAAATGTCAACGCAGTGAAAGCCCTCCAATTCCGAGCGCTGGCTGCACTCCAGCGCAATATTGGGGAGGTGGATGATGAATAAGTTATACGACGCTCTCGAAAATTGTTTGCAAAATCTCGAACAAGGGCAAGACTTGGACTCGGTTCTGGCGCGTTACCCCGATCTCGTCAAACAACTGCGTCCCATGCTTGAAGCATCGCTTCGTGCCCGGACCCCAAGCGGACGCACCATCCCAAGCGATGTCCAACGCCGAGGCCGCGCCCGTTTAATGCAACGCGCCGCCGAGATGCGTGAGGCTAAACGCGCCCCGTGTCGCCGGATGATCCCCATGTTCTCGCGCTGGGCGATCACCTTTGGGGTGGCTGGCGCCTTATTCATCAGCAGCACAGGCTTGGTGAGCGCTTCATCGGGTACGCTGCCTGGCGATCAACTTTATCCTGTCAAACGCACCTGGGAGGATGTCCGCTTACTCTTTGTATTCAATCCTCAAGGACGCAATGTCCTGGAAAGCCAGTATGAGCAGGAACGTCTCAATGAAATTGACGAATTGCTGATGAAGGGACGCTCCGCTTCGATCACATTTTCCGGTCTGGTAATTAGTCAACAGAACAGGCAGTGGCTGGTTTCCGGCATCCCGGTCTCGGTTACCAATTCGACACGCCTGCCTGCAGATGTGATCTCAAATGGCGTACCGGTTGCAGTCATCGGAACGACGCGTAACGATGGCATCGTTGACGCGCAGGAGATCCGGCTTTTACAGCCGGGAGTTTCCCTGCCTCCACTCGAACCGTCAGGCGATAACGATCAAAACGGCGAGACGGATAATGAAAATCATAGCGTTCCAGTTGCACCAACTGCTGCAAATAAAAATTTACAAACAACGCCTCTACCGGTCATCGTGATCATGCCTGGCACGCCTGCGCCAGAACAGCCATCGGCCTCCCAACAACAGCAAAAAGGATATGAGTTTAGTGGTGTGGTCGAGTCGATACGTGGTAATGTATGGAATATAAATGGACAATCCGTGATTGCCGATCAAGCGCAGATTGACGGCGCGGTAAAAGTCGGTTCAGCGGTGAAGTTTGAAGGCTATTACGATGCAACCGGAAAGTTTATCGTTACCAAGGTTGAGGTCAAATCCGTTGATAATCGATCTACCATAGGAACGAATAATGGAGACGGCGGTTCGGGAAATTCCGGAAGTAGTTCTGATTCTGGCGGCAACAATAATAGTAACAACCAAACCGAGAACAATTCTGATAGCAATGACCAAAATGACAACAATCAGAACGATACTGGTCATTGAGGAAATTGATTTTTGTTTGGCTGTTTAAAGAAGAGAGACCGTCTCCCAGGACGGTCTCTCTTCTTAATGCTGTGCTGAGTGTTGCCATTTCTTTCGGTTTCGATTACATTAAGCTGCATAGAACATTCGTACCACTGTGAGGAGCGCTGAAATGGCAGACAAAGAATTTTATCTTGGCCGTCTTTTTGATTCAAAGAGTGGAAAGACCACCACTCAGCCAGTCACTTACGATCCGGCTGACCTGACCACGCACGCGGTCGTGACCGGCATGACCGGTTCCGGAAAAACCGGTTTGTGCGTCGGCATGTTGGAAGAGGCCGCCTTACAGGGCATCCCCGCCATTATCATTGATCCCAAAGGTGATCTCACAAACCTGCTCCTGCATTTTCCTGATCTCCTCCCGCAGGATTTCCAGCCGTGGATAGACCCTGACCTTGCGCGCCGCGCCGGTGAAACCATCGACCAAGCCGCTGCTGCCGCATCACAAGCCTGGACGAAGGGGTTGAGCGATTGGGGCATCAGCCATGAGCGGATGCTGGCGCTCAAGAACGCAGCCGAGTTTGCCATCTATACTCCCGGTTCCGATGCGGGCATTCCGGTCAGCGTATTATCTTCGCTGTACGCGCCGGAAATTGATTGGAATTCCAATCGCGAGATACTGCGCGAAAAAATTTCCAGCACGGTCACAGCTTTGCTTGGCTTGATCGGCATGGACAATATTGACCCGATCCAATCGCGTGAGCACATTCTGCTTTCCAATTTATTTGAAACCGCATGGAGTCAAGGTCAGGACCTCGAACTGACCGAACTGATC
>JAKAMM010000035.1 GCA_021812905.1 Chloroflexota bacterium
TATTAAACTAAAGCGCACCGAAAAAAAATTACGCGTCCGTTTTGCCGACCACGGCCCTGGAATCCCAGAAGATTTCATCCCGTTTATTTTTGAGCGCTTTTATCGCGTCCCCGGCGAGGGTTCGGTCACTGGCACCGGGCTTGGGCTTTATATTTGCAAGCAGATAATATTGGCGCATCATGGTAAGATTTGGGCAGAGTCTGTGCTAGATAAAGGCACTACCATCTTTATTGAACTGCCCGTTGATCCCAATGCCTGATCCGTTTTGTTCATAAAGGAGGACGTTGTGTCCAAGCGCATTTTGATCGTTGACGACGAGCCGCGCTACCTGCGTTTGCTGGAAGCCAATCTCAAAACTGAGGGATATAACGTGGTCACCGCCTCCGACGGCTTGCAGGCGATTGAAGTCTTTTCCTCCCAGCCGGTGGATCTGGTTTTGTTGGATGTGATGATGCCGCGTCTCGATGGATTTGGGGTCTGCCAGCGCATCCGTGAATTCTCCAATGTCCCGATCATCATTCTGACTGCCAAAGGCGAGGAGCAAGACCGCGTCAGGGGTCTGGACCTTGGAGCGGATGACTACCTCGTCAAGCCTTTTTCGGCCACCGAACTTTTGGCGCGTGTCCGCGCGGTGCTGCGCCGCGCACAGACTCCCGCCGAACATGAGCAGGAACGTTTCTTCAGCCACGAAAATCTTAAAATCGATTTTGCACGCGCCGAAGTGTGGCGTGACGACCAGCCGATTTCTCTCTCGGCTACTGAATATCGCCTGCTCTTGCAGTTCGCACACAACGTTGGCAAGATACTCACTTCGGAGGATCTGCTTACCAGTGTGTGGGGGCCGGAATATAAAAATGACAAGGAAATTTTATGGGTCAGCATTGCCCGTTTGCGCCAGAAATTGGAGCACGATGCCCATAACCCGCGTCACATTATGACGCGTTCGGGATTGGGTTACCTCATGCTTCCCATCGAATCTTAAGGATAATTCTATGACCGGGAACAAGATACTCATCGTGGACGCAGATATTGCCAGCCGCAATTTTGTCGCGGCGGCCATGCAAAAGGATGGTCACTATATTCTGCAAGCCTCATCTGGCAAGGAAGGTCTGATCCTTGCCTTGCGTGAACGCCCCGAAGTCATCATCATGGATCCAGTCATGGGTGATTTGCAGGGGGAGGAATTTGCCACGCGCCTGCGTTCTGACGTGCGTACGGCCAGCGTCCCTTTGATTGCTCTTAGCAGCGACTCACAGCCCGCCCGTGTCCGCTCCTGTTTGGGGGCAGGATTCAACGAATATCTGATCAAGACCTTACAGGTCATTCCCGCGCTGATCGAAGCCGTAAACCGATTGAGCGGCGATACTGCCGTTGCCATTAAAGATGGCGGATTGCTGATGGTTTTTCTTAGCGCAAAAGGTGGGACTGGCACTTCGTCACTATGTGCCAACATTGCGATGAACATCGCACACAGTCAGCCCGAGGCTCGCGTCGCTGTGGCCGACATTGTCCTGCCCATCGGCTCGATTGATAGGATCGTCGGCTACGAAGGCACTCAGAACCTCTTTACGATTGCCGAGTTGCCTGCTTCAGAAACAACCCCTGAATTTTTCCGTAATAATCTGACCCACATGAAGAATTGGCATTTCCACCTGCTGGCCGGTTCGCCAGATCCTGAGCATAGTAACCGGCTCAACGTTGGGCGGATCGCTGATATCGTCCACGCGCTTAGAGCATCCTATGATTTCGTCTTGCTCGATCTGGGACGCACATTGTCGCGTTTTAGCCTACCTCTCATCGAACATGCCGACTTGATAGTGATGGTCGTCAGCACTGACCAAAGTACAGTCATGCTGACAAAGACAGTCTGGGAATATCTCCGTTCCAAAGGCGTGCGGGCATCCTCCATATACGCTATTTTGAATCGCGCGGTCGGCCTGGAAGGATTGACCAAGACTGAGGCCGAAAAGGTTATTGGCATTGAGATTAAGACGACCATGCCATACCTCGGCAGTGATTTTTCTTTGGCGAATAACCTGCATCAGCCGATTGCGTCGAAATTTCCACAAGCCACAGCCTCAATTGTGTTAGAAGAAGCCTCTCAGCAAATGGTCAGTATGGCGCGCCGTTTGTTATGAATAATACCAGGAGCTAAAAAGATGGATATTGAATTCGACGAAAAAGGCAAGTTTTTCACCAACGTAGTGACCAAGATCTCCGTTCCCGCTACAATCCAAACCACCGGCCGATTGATCCGGGGCGAGGTGCACGTCCGTAAAGGAGAACGTTTGAAAGATGAGTTGGATCGTGATGAACCTTTTCTAGCGATAACAAATGCATCCATTTTGGATGCAGATGGGCAGGTTCAATTCGATGTTCCCTTCCTGGCTGTGCAGCGTTCCCAGATCGTCTGGGTTTTTCCGCATCCGGAAGAAGAACCAAACGAGTAACCCTTATGACTCAGCCAGCGACTCCTGGAGTCCCGCGTTTACCCGCTTCAGATCTTGGAAAGCTCAAACGCTTTTTGATTGACAATCTTTCGCGTGGTATTGAAAGCGAAGGTATTTCGTTTGACCACCGTCATGAATTTATCCAACTGCATTTGAAGGATGTGTACGAACAAGCGCGCATCAGTCTGCCCGCTGATATTCAGAAATCCATCTTTCAAGATGTGATGAACGATATGATGGGCTTCGGACCGATCCAGCCTTTGCTTGATGACGAAGAAATTACTGAGATCATGGTCAACGGCCCGAAAAAAGTTTACGTGGAAAAAAAGGGGCAGCTTGAGCGTTCCAACGTCACCTTTGACGATGACGCCCACGTGATACGGATTATTGAGCGGATCATTCTGCCCCTCGGCCGCCGCGTGGACACGGACAGTCCCACCGTTGACGCCCGCCTGCCGGATGGCTCACGCGTCAATGCGGTCGTGCCACCGGTTGCAATTGACGGGCCATCCATCACCATCCGCAAGTTTCGCAGAGACAAGCTCACGATTGGGCAATTGGTCGAATACAACTCTCTCACGCAAAATATGGCCGAGTTGTTAAGGGCCTGTGTGTTGGCGCGTTTGAATATCGTCATTTCGGGCGGGACGGGTTCGGGCAAGACAACGCTTCTTAACGTGCTGTCCGGCTTCATTCCGGTGAATGAACGGATCATCACCATCGAAGACGCGGCGGAGTTGCAGCTCCAGCAGGATCATGTCTTGCGGCTGGAAACAAGGCCTGCCAGTGTGGACGGCAGTGGCGAGACCACCATCCGTGATCTTGTCCGTAACTCATTGCGGATGCGGCCTGACCGGATCGTAGTGGGCGAGTGCCGTGGCGGCGAAGCGTTGGATATGCTTCAAGCCATGAACACGGGACACGATGGTTCGTTGACCACCTTGCATGCCAATACTCCGCGTGATGCCCTCTCGCGTCTCGAGACGCTGGTGTTAATGGCTGGCATGGACTTGCCGCTTAAAGTCGTTCGCCAGCAAATTTCCTCGGCGGTGGATCTCATCGTTCAGCAATCTCGTTTGAAAGATGGCACGCGCAAAATCACGGCCATCACCGAAGTTGCTGGCATGGAAGGCGATACGATTGTCCTGACCGATGTGTTTAAATTTGAGCTGACCGGTATCGGTGAAGGCGGCAAAGTGCTCGGCGATTTGAAAGCCACCGGAATTCGTCCGGCCTTCTCGCCGCGCTTGGAAGCCGCTGGGTTCAAGCTTGGCGCCGAACTCTTTGGCAATGCTCTTGCCGATAGGTTAGCCAGCCATCCACGGCGTTAATTCCTTGTTATTTCTGAGAGATGAATGGATAGATGATGGGGCTTCTTCTGCTATAATCAGCCCACCAGGACTGCATGGATACTCGCTCTCAAATCACTCTCCGCACCAAGAAACTTGGTGTTTTGATTCGTGACGCACGCATGGCAGCGCGGCGCAGCATTGATGAATGCGCCGCGGCCATCGGCGTGACCAAAGGCATCTTCCGCGCCTACGAAGAAGGCCGCCGCGCTCCTTCCCTGCCTGAACTTGAGATACTTGTTTATTATCTCAACCTGCCCATTGATCATTTTTGGGGCAAATCGTCTATTTCAAGCGAGGCGTCGCTCACTGAACCAATTGACCTACCGCAACTTGCTGAATTGCGCCAGCGCATGATCGGCGCCTTGCTTCGGCAGGAACGTAATCACGCCAGCATTTCCATTAAGGCGCTGACGCAGGAAACCGGTATTAGGGGGACGCGTATCAAAGCCTATGAACTTGGCGAGCGCCCGATTCCCTTGCCGGAACTGGAAGCGTTGCTGGTTGTCCTGGGCAGCCGTATCGAAACTTTCTTCGACCAGAGCGGCCCGGTTGGCGAATGGATGACGGATCAAAAATCTGTTCAACAGTTCCTCGAATTACCCAAAGAATTGCAGGCATTCGTTTGCCAGCCGGTCAACCGTCCCTATCTTGAACTGGCGCTAAAGCTCAGTTCCATGCCCACTGACAAATTGCGGTCGGTGGCCGAAGGCTTGCTCGACATTACGTTGTGACATTTACTGCACAGAAGAAGAATTGATAACAATGACTACGGTGGAAGAACTTCAGAAATTATCTCAAACAGGGAAACTGACCTTTGAAGCAGGCCAATACGAAACCGCCGCAAGCGCATTTGAAAGCGCGGTAAAAGGCTATGCAGCGCTCGGCGACCAGATCAACGCGGCCGAGATGAAGAACAATATGAGCGTGGCACTCCTTCAGGCAGGAAAAGCACAGGCAGCCCTGGCTGCCGTATTAGGTACTGACGAAGTCTTTGCCAATAGCCAGGACCTCAAGCGTCAGGGCATCGCTGTTGGCAACCAGGCCGCCGCGCTCGAAGCGCTCAAACGCAATGACGAGGCTCTCGCGGCTTATGAACGCTCTGCTCAACTCTTCGCAGACGCTGGCGAAGGCGACATGCGTTCGATCGTGCTCAAATCTGCGGCGGCCATTAAACTCAAAAGCGGCAAGGTCGCCGACTCCGCTTTCAAGATGATCGGCTCGCTCGAAGCCAAAGACAAGCCATCCATCTTCGAAAGCATTCTGAAATTTTTCCTGCGTTTCCTGCAAGGATGATCACGGCCACTCCTTCGGCCTCGCTGAGGGCGGGCCTGCGGGTCCGCCCGGCGGTTTATGAAGATCATCAAAAGATTGCCGATCTTATCCTCTTTGAACGGCATGTTCACCGACACCTGGATTGGCGCGGTCCGATTGAATGGCTTGGAACCCCTCCTTATTTTGTTACAGAAGAAAATGGACGCGTAACCGCCGCCCTGGCCTGTCCACCCGATCCGGATCCTATTGCCTGGATTCGACTCTTCGCCCATGCCTCGCATCTTAGCGGGCCCTCAGCCTGGTCGCCTTTATGGGAGGCAGTGCGCGGCGAATTGACTGCGCACGGCGGCGGGACAGTGGCGGCCATTTCCACGCAACGCTGGTTCGAGCTGCTCCTGCTCGAAAGCGGATTTACGCTTTGCCAGCATATCGTTCTGCTTGAACGGGCTGAACAGCCGATCCAGCCAACTTCTCTTCGCGCGGGTATTCTGGTTCGAGAAATGTCAACTGACGACCTGCCGCGCATCGTCGAAGTGGACGCGGCCGCTTTTGAACCGCTCTGGCATAATTCGCTGGGCGCGCTGACGGAAGCCTTTTCTCAGGCATTGTATGCCTCCGTCGCGGAGGATGCGTCAGGCGTGATCGGGTATCAACTGTCAATCGGGAATCCGCTTGGGGCACACCTCGCCCGCCTCGCCGTCTGGCCTGAGGCGCAGGGGCGCGGACTTGGTCTGGCGTTGGTGAGCGATCTCGTCCAAAAGTTGAACGAGCGCAATGGCCGGTCGCGTATCACGGTCAACACGCAGGACAATAATGCCGCATCGCTGGCTTTGTATCACAGGCTCGGCTTTCTACGTACGGGAGAGCAGTTTCCGGTGTATGCACTCCGGCTCGAACTGGCCAGGTTATGATTGTATCGGATGTTATTTTTCTTGCCACGCCGTAGCGCCTTACGATTGCGAATTCAAGATCGTTACCTTATCAGGAGGCTGAAATGAAATCTTTTGAATCAAGCTGGGACAATAAGGACGGCACAAAGTTTTATGTCCAGGGTTGGGAGCCGGATGCGAATCCTAAAGCTGTGGTGTGTCTCGTGCATGGACATGGCGAACATGTCGGGCGGTACGCGCATGTCGGCGATACGTTCAGCAAGGCCGGTTATGTTTTGGTCGGTTACGATGAGCGCGGACATGGCAGGACCACTGGCGCACGCGGACAAGTTCCGTCTTACGATGCGCTGATGAATGATATTGCAGATTTCCTGGCGCAAATGAAAGCGCGTTACCCTGGCTTGCCGCTCTTTTTATATGGTCACAGCATGGGCGGCAATCAGGTGCTCAATTTTGCGCTGCGCCGCAAACCCGAATTGGCGGGCGTGATCGCCACCGATCCGTGGCTTAAACTGGCTTTTGATCCGCCTGCGATCAAAGTGACTCTGGGACGCATGATGAATAACATTTATCCGGCGTTTACGCAGGCCTCCGAATTGGAAACCGCCGCGCTCTCGCGTGACCCGGAAATTGTCCGCGCATACGAGCATGATCCTTTGGTGCATGACAAGATCTCGGCCCGCCTTTTTGTCGGTCTGTATGAATCCGGGTTGTGGGCGCTCGACCACGCTGCCGAATTTTCTCTGCCGCTTCTCTTGATGCACGGCACCGCCGACCGCCTGACTTCCTGGCAGGCCAGCCAGGAGTTTGCGCAACGCGCCGGGAAAATTGTCACCTGGCGGGCGTGGGATGGCTTTTATCACGAGATTCACAATGAGCCTGAAAAAGCTGAAGTGTTGAAAACCATGACGACATGGATGGATGAGCGCTTAAGTAAAAAATGAGTCTTTCTCCCGCGTTCTATACAAAAATTCCTGAACATGGGAAAATTTTGCAAACATATTCGTATGAGGTGAATCAATGAGTAAAAAAGATCGTGAAGGTGGTAAGAGCAAACGTCAGGAATTTCGTGAGAAGCGCCGCCGTGAGGAACAGCGCAACCGATGGATTTGGATCGGTCTGATTATTATTGGCGCATTTCTGGTTGTGTTCTTCTTTGTTTACCCGCAACTTAAGCCGATCGCGGCAGTCCAGCCCATTACACCTGTTGCTCGCCCGAATGCGAACGGCACTTCGGCCGGCAATCCTAATGCGCCCGTCAAGTTGGTTGAGTTCTCAGATTTCCAATGCCCGTATTGCAAACAGTATTGGCAGCAGACGGAAGCACAGATGGTTGACGCCTATGTAAAAACAGGCAAAGTATTCTATACTGACCGATCAGCGGGCAACTGGGTCAGTGGTAACATTGGTCAGGGCGGAACCGAATCCCAGGACGCTGCAATGGCCGCTTATTGTGCAGCCGACCAGAACAAGTATTGGGATATGCACGATGCGCTCTTTACCAATGTGATTGGCGAGGATGCTGGCTCTTTCACGCAACGCCGATTGCAAGCGATTGCCCAGAGTGTTGGTCTCGACATGAATGCCTTTAACTCATGTTATTCCAGCCAGAAGTACTTGAAGCAGGTCAATCAAGATTATCAGGATGCGCTGGCTGCAAAGATTCAAGGGACGCCTTTCTTTGTCATCAGTTATATACCGAAAGGCCAGACCCAGGCTGTCACTACCACTCTGGACGGCGCGCAGCCGTTCAGCACGTTCCAACAGGAGCTTGATAAGGCTTTGGTGGCCGCGGGCGCAAAGTAAAACTTGTTCTATAATGCGTAAAAAGACGCGGCGATGAGCCGCGTCTTTTTTTAATGAGGCGTAACCAAGATTTTTATTTTTCTTTGCGGCTCTGCGTCTGCGCGTTAAATTGTTGGAAACGATCGCTGGATGATGGGACGGAAAATCATTTCTGTATCGCCGACAAAATCCAAACGATTAGAGGGGCAACCGCCAACGCAGGCAGAAAATTTCCAACGCGGATTTTTTTGATCTCCAGCAGACTGCTGACCGCCAGTCCGACCAGGATCACGCCGCCGGTGGCTGTTAATTCATTGATCATTGAGTCGATCACGGCTTTCATGGCAGGATCAGTCATTGCGTTTGTCATGCTCACATTCAATTGCATGGCGAGAAAGCTGATGCCTCCTTGAAAGATTAGGATAACGATGGAAGAAAATAGCACTCCCATGCCTAAAGAGGAAGATAATGCCAGTGATGCGAAACCATCCAACACCGATTTCACAGCCAGCAGACTGTAATCGCCTCGCAAGCCATCCTGAATGGAGCCGAGGATGGTCATTGGGCCGATACAAAAAAGCAGGGATGCCGTCAGGAAGCCGCGCACGAATTTGCTGGAGCCAACTTCAGCATTTGATTTGGCAAATCGCTTTTCGAGAATTTGGCCGAGGGATTGCAAACCGTCTTCAATTCTCCACCATTCACCCAGCAGGATTCCGATTAACAATGCGCCCAATACGATCAATGGATTTCCAGTCTTGAGGAACATTTGCAGTCCCATCGCCGCAGTGAAGAGTCCCATACCGGCGACGACCGTTGACTTCAACTGTTCGGGAATGCGCGCGCCGAACAACATGCCTAACGTACTGCCGAGAATTACGGTGACGACATTGATGATTGTGCCTGTCATTGATTCTCCATGTGTAAGGGCTTCTTTGCTTTTGTGGTGGATTTTCCCGACGCCTGGTTTTCAATCAATTCCAACACGAATAATAGTGAAGATAATCGGTTGAGATATTGTTGCAGAGCCGGATTCTTGATCTCTGCGCGGTCGAACAGTTCGACGACGCGGCGTTCGGCGCGGCGGACAACTGCGCGCCCCAGCGAAAGAGCCGCGCCTGATGGCGTGTCACCCGGCAGGATGAATTCCTTGGGCATCTCGATTGTTTGGCTCAGCGCGTCGGTTTGCTCTTCGAGCCAGGCCACGCGTCCCGCCTCGAAGTGAAATTGGCGCGCGTTTTCAGGCGGAGCGGCCACTTCGGCCATGATCCGGTATAGGTCGCGTTGTGATTCGAGCAGGAGCGGCCCACAGCGCGGATCACGCGTCGAAGCGCGCGCCAGCCCCAGTGTCGCGGAAGATTCGTCCAGCGCCCCGAGGACTTCCACGCGGGCGTGATACTTCGCGACGCGTCCTTCGCCGAGCAGGCTGGTCGTTCCATCGTCACCTTTTCGTGTGTAAAAAGACACGGGTAAATTATAATTTCAGTCAACTCTTATGGAAACCCCATTCGTGCATCATTCGGTCCTCCGGCGCTTGTATTCTGGGCATTGTCACTGGCATTTCAGCCCGAGCCACCGCCGCTCTAGGCAAAAGATGGTCCCTTTTGGGTCCCTGTTTTTTTGCAAAAGGTCATATTTCAACCATGACCTACATCACTTGCCTTGTGCTGTCAGGCACAATAAAATAGTTATTACTGGTAAGAATTAGTTGTTTTCTATGAGAGGAAAGACGCCATGCAAATCACCCGTCAAGCTGACTATGCAGTTCGTGCAGTCCTTCATTTGGCGCGACTCGGAAACACTGAGCGCGCAGCAACCAGCATGATCGCGGAGGAGCAAAACATTCCGCCCTCCTTCTTAGCCAAAATTATTTCGCAATTGTCCATTGCCGGACTTCTGCACACTTCACGCGGAGCACGAGGCGGTGTTACTCTCGGGCGCGAACCCGGGGATATCACCCTGCTGGAAGTCGTCGAGGCGATTGACGGCCCGATCCAACTCAACGAATGTGTTGGCGAGGATGGCATCTGCTCATATGCGGATAAATGTCCGCTTCGGCCTGTGTGGTGCGATGCGCAGGATGAACTGGTTGCAAAACTCAGAGGAACAAATTTTGCGCAATTGCTGACGGCGTAAAGTGAACAACAAGTTGGAAAACAAATTCCTCACGGCAATTATACGCCGTGAGGAATTTCTTATCCTCCAAATGAAAACAAGGAGTCTCCCATGTCAGGACCTCGCGCCGTCCGCGCACCGCGCGGTACACAACTCACTTGCAAGAACTGGCTGATCGAAGCGCCATATCGCATGATCCAAAACAACCTCGACCCGGACGTAGCTGAGCGTCCGCAGGATCTGGTCGTCTATGGCGGGCGCGGACAGGCGGCGCGCTCATGGGAAGCTTTCGATGCAATCCTGGAATCGCTCAAGAATCTCGAAGAAGATGAAACGCTGCTCGTCCAATCGGGCAAGCCGGTGGCAGTGTTTAAGAGTCACAAGGACGCGCCGCGCGTTCTGATCGCAAACTCCAATCTTGTGCCGCATTGGGCCACGCAAAAACATTTCGATGAGTTGGCCGCAAAGGGACTCATCATGTATGGACAGATGACCGCCGGTTCGTGGATCTACATCGGCACACAGGGAATTTTGCAGGGCACGTATGAAACGTTCGGCGCGCTGGCGAAACTCAAAGGTTGGGGTTCGCTCAAAGGAAAATTTTCCCTGACTGCCGGTCTTGGCGGCATGGGCGGCGCACAACCACTTGCCATCACAATGAATGAAGGCGTGGGACTCATCGTCGAAGTGGACCCAGCACGCGCCAAGCGACGCCTCGATACGGGATATGTTGATCGCGTGGTGGATAATCTAGAAGAGGCGATGACCCTCGTCGAAGAATATGTCGATAAGCAGACTCCGCTCTCGATCGGGTTGATCGGCAACGCATCTGACATTTATACAGAATTAGCCATGCGCGGAATCACGCCGGATGTGGTGACAGATCAAA
>JAKAMM010000036.1 GCA_021812905.1 Chloroflexota bacterium
TCAATTCTTTCGCTTTCTTCCAAATATCGTCGAACATCTCGACTGTCAATTTTCCCGTCAATGTATTTTGCTGGCTGGGATGATAAGAACAGAGCAAGGATAAAGGATGAAGGTTGAAGGATGAAGACGGGAGATTGTAAACTGCGCCATGAAAAAATTTGAAAGATGGATCGCGAATGGCAAATATCCGCAAGATTCTTTCAAAGGCAATGCGGCCCAAAACGACGATGACCTTGGGTTTCAAGATTCCAATCTCGCGTTCGAGATAAGGCTGGCAATTGTTTAATTCTTCGGGTGTTGGTTTGTTTCCAGGCGGCGCGCAACGACCCAAAGCCGTGATATATAAATCGTGAAGCGTCAAACCATCATCGCGGTTTGTTGATTCGGGCTGATTTGCAAACCCGGCGCGATACAAAGCCGGGTAAAGAAAACTGCCCGACGCATCACCCGTAAATTGACGTCCAGTGCGATTCGAGCCGTGCGCGCCGGGGGCGAGTCCGACGATGAGCACACGCGCTTTTGGATCGCCGAATCCTGGAACGGGCCTGCCCCAATATTCGTGATCTTTATACGCCTTGCGTTTTGTGCGCGAGACTTCTTCACGCCACGCAACCAGGCGCGGACACCTTCGACAGGCGATGATTTCTGTGTTTAATTTATCAAGTTGGGATTGCATAACCGTATGTTAGCACGTTTGCACGTTTGCACGTTTACAGGTTTACAGGTTGGAAGGTTTAAACTTTCCAACTTTCCAACCTTCGAACTTTCCAATCTTAAACGATTAACATCGCATCGCCGAAGGAATAAAAACGATAGCCTTCCTTGACGGCGTTTTCATACGTGGACAAAATTTTCTCGCGTCCCGCAAACGCGCTGACGAGCATGATAAGCGTGGATTTTGGCAGATGAAAATTCGTGATCATTGCATCCACAACTTTGAACTGATATCCCGGCAGAATAAAAATGGAAGTGGGACCGATAAATGCCGATATTCGATATTCGCTATTCGATATTCGGGAATCGTCGAGAGTCGAATTACCGAGTTTCGAATATCGACCCGCACTCTCAAGTGTTCTTACCGATGTCGTTCCAACCGCGATTACCCGTCCACTATTTTGTTTTGTTTGATTAATTAAATCCGCAGTTTCTTGCGGAAGCTCGCACCATTCCGTGTGAATTTTATGTTGCTGCGGGTCGTCTTCAGTTACGGGCGCAAACGTATCCAGGCCAACATGTAAAGTGACGTAAGCAATCTTTACACCCTGCGCCTGCAACTCGCTCAACAAATTCAGCGTGAAGTGCAGTCCAGCCGTCGGCGCGGCGGCGGAACCCGGCTCGTGAGCATAAACCGTTTGATAGCGTTCCGGGTCATTCAACTTTTCGTGGATGTACGGCGGCAGCGGCACATTTCCCACTTTGGAAAAATGCGGCTCGATAGGTTCGCTAAAACGGATGAGACGTTCGGAGCCTTCGAGAATTTCCAAGATCTCCACTTCGGGTCCATCCTCGACTTTGATCTTGCTCTTCGTTTTCAGACCTTTCCCACCCACCAGGGCTTCCCACGTTAACGCCTCGCAACGGCGGAGCAGGAGCAATTCAACGCGACCGCCGCTGGGCTTGCGGGCAAAGATGCGGGCTGGGATGACGCGAGTTTGATTAAGCACCAGCAAATCGCCCGCACGCAGGTAATCGCTGATATCGCGGAAGATTCTGTGCTCCAGTTTCCCTGTATCACGATAAAGCACCAGCAAACGCGACAAATCGCGCGGCTCAGCGGGAGTCTGCGCGATGGAGGATTCAGGAAGATGATAATCGAAGTCGGAGGTTTTCAAAGTAGTCTATCAAATATATTTCCCCGAGCGCGGGATGGTCAAATTATACGCCCAACCAAAGAACAAATACAAGAAATGATGGAAATGCTCCAAACTTAATTTTGGCTGGCGTTGGAGCCAAGCACGCGGGCTGTGAGCAGTCTTGTTTAAAGATGGCATTCTATATAAAAGAAAGGTCGATCCGGCCCTCGATAACCCGGATGATATAATCCCGAAAACCAACCTGCAAAGGACTCTCCATGAAAATCGGAATCATCGGCGCAATGGACGAGGAACTGCTCCCCATTCGCCGGCACACGCAACACCTTGAGCAAATCCAAAAGTCGAACCGCATCTTTTGGCGCAGCAGTGTTTACGGCCATGAAATTTACCTGACGCGCTGCGACCCGGGCAAGGTCAACGCCACACTGGCGGCACAGCAATTGATCGATCATTTTGAAGTCAACGCCGTTTTCAACATGGGCAGTTCGGGCGCGCTGGCACCCGAACTCGAAGTCGGCGATCTGGTTGTTGCAACCGAGGCCATCCAACATGACTTTGATATCACCGGTTGGGGCTTGAAACCAGGCGAGTTGATCTTCGATGTATTGACCGCAAAAAACACCGGACAGTTAAACTTCCGCTCACAACAGATTTTCGACTCAGATATAAAATTATCACAACTGGCGTTTGACTCAGCCCGCCAAATCGAGTTGACCGAACTAAACGGCTACGCCCCAAAAATCCACATGGGCCGGATTTTGAGCGGGGACCAATTTATCAACCGGCGGGATAGGGCCGAGCAGCTTTGGAATACTTTTCACGGTCTGTGCACAGACATGGAAGCCGCGGCAATTTCACATACCTGCTCCATCAACAACGTGCCTTTTCTCTGCATCCGCGCCATCTCGGACAAGGCGGATCACACCGCCACCGTTTCTTTCACAGATTTTTTAGCCGAAGCCACCGCTAATTATGGAAAGATCTTTGACCTGGTCATCAACAGGATAGACAGCGCGCTCTAAGATGTTCAGCGAATCAAAAAGCCGCAGGAATTGATTTCCCTGCGGCTTTTTCTTACTGGCTATCAAGCTCTGATCAAGCGCAGAACATACAGAAATACCAGGGCTCCGACCACAGCTGTAATGAACATGCCAAGCAGACCTGCGCCAACTGAAATATGAAGCAGGCCGAAGAGCCAGGCGCCGACAAAGGAGCCGATCACACCGATGATCAAATCACCGATCAAACCAAATCCCTTGCCTTTCATGATTTTCCCAGCCAGCCAGCCGGCCAGAATGCCGAGCACAACGAGGATGATAATACTTGCCATGATTTATTCTCCTTTTCTGTTTTCAATGAAGTTTACTACTTCGTTGAAGTATACAATAAAAAATCAGGGACAACTCGACGAGTCGTCCCTGCAAAAATCAAATTAGTGACCGCTGGGCATGGGCGTCTGCGAAGCGCCGCGTCCGCCCCATTTACCGGGCCAGCCGGGCAGGAAAGCCGCCAGTATCAAGGCCCCAATTGAAGCGTAGAAAGTGAGGCGATAAGCCGCTTCGAAGCCTTGCATGGTTTGGTCGCAGGCCAGTTTCAGGCCTGCAATGATCTGGGACTTGGCCACATTCGCAACCTGAACCGGCAGCGAAGCAAGAGAAGCATCCGTACCCGGTGGCAAATTATCCTGTACCGCAACGCCGGGCGTCTCACACACACCAAAAGGAGTGGTGATATTGACAATTTCATCCTGCATCTTGTTCTGCATGGCTTGAATATCGGGCGACAGGAAACCAACCAAAATCGTCGCCAACGCGGCCACTGAAACAGCCTGGACGACAAAGCGGGTACTGTTCAATAAGGATGAACCGCGCGGCAAAAGATCAAGATGAATACTGCTCAACGCAGTAACATAGGAAGTCTGCAACGTCAAACCAACAGCAAGTCCGCGTAAAGCCAATAAAAACACAATATAACTGATTGGCGTCAGCGCCTGGATTTGAGAAAGTTGCCAGGTATTGACACACAAGATGATAAATCCGACCACCATGATCATGCGCGGACCGATCTTATCGTAAAGCCGCCCGGCTATCGGAGTTGCAAAAGCTGAAGTGGCGGCCACACCCAATAAAATGAATCCCGCCTCGAGCGCAGTCCGACCGCGGAAAGATTGCAGATAGATCGGCATCAGGAATTCCGCACCGAACAAAGCTACGGTCGCAACGTAACCCACCAGGCTGGCATTAAGAAAAACAGGGTTGGCAAAAAGTCGCAGATTGACCATCGGTTCTTTCGCCACATACAACTCAATAATGGCATGCACCGCCAGCACAAGCGCCCCAAAACCTAATAGAATTAATGTAGTGGAACCGGTCCAGCCAAAATTCTCGGCTTCGGTAGCGGCATACAGCACCAGGCCAAAACCGGCAACAGCGGTGATCAGCCCAGCCGGGTCAAAGATGGGACGTTTCTCGACGCGATAGTCCAACAGGAAGCTCGAGCCGAGAAATACACCGACGATCCCAATTGGCACATTGACAAAGAAGATGGCGCGCCAGATATTAATATCCACCAACCAGCCGCCCAAAATCGGACCGAGAGCCGGGGCCACGACCAAAGCGATACCAAAGATGCCGAAAGCGGTCCCCTGCTCCTTGGGCGAAAAGACACGATACATTTGCGCAGGCCCGAGCGGCTGGGCGATACCACCGCCAAAGCCTTGCAAAGCCCGCGCTGCGATCAGCGTTCCCAGTGAAGGAGCGATCCCGCACAGGAAAGAACCCAGGGTAAAGAGAGCCAATCCCAAAAGATAAATGCGTTTGATGCCACAGCAGTCCGTCAAAAAGCCGGAGATGGGTGTGGTGATTCCCAACGCCAGCACATAAATGCTTAAAACCCATTGGGCATCTGTCAGCGTGGCGCCGAACTCGAGACGTAATGTTGGGAAGGCGATATTCACGATGGTAGAATCCAAAATGACCATGAATATCCCGAACATCACGGCGATCAACACTTTCCATTTCCGTTCCAAACCTGCCGGTTTGCTTGCTGGGGCGGCCTCAATCATCATATATCAGATTACCTTTCTAAAATGAGTTTCCGATGGGGTTTAAAGAATCCAACCATTTATTACTGAATGTTCTTGTTTGTAGGATACGGATGGGACTGCTTCGTTGTTGCTTACCTCGGTACGAGACGGGTGGATTATACGGCAAAATGGCCGGCTTCAATCATCACGCAGGCAGGAGCGACGATACGGCTTATTGGTCACATCGCAGTGTTTTGGCAATTGCTCGATCCCACTTTATCTTGATTTTTTTACATCAACATTACATCCCCTTAATATTCACCTTACCTCTCTTAACTATACTCCAAGCAATCCCATAAGGAGGCTCAATGCTTAAAATAGGAACTGCACTAAAGTTATCGGTCATCGTAACACTGCTTCTTGCCTGTTCGTTGTTAACTCCCCAGGCGCAATTCAATACGCCTGCCGCGCCGCCGCAGTCGAACACCCCTTCTGCAAACAACCAACCCGCCAACAATTCCAATCCCGCCAGTAACAATCCGGCTTATTCGGGCGTTACACCTCTACCGGCGTCCAATGATCTTGTCACGGCGCGATCCAAGATAAAGCATATCGTTATCATTATGCAGGAGAACCGTTCGTTTGATACATATTTCGGAACATATCCGGGAGCCGACGGCATTCCAACCCAGAACGGAAAGTTCACCGTTTGCGTAAACGACCCCGCAACCAGGCTATGCGTCTATCCATTTCATGATGCGGCCAATCGAAATCTTGGCGGCCCGCATGGGCAGAAGAATGCCGCCGCAGATATCAACAGCGGCCAGATGAACGGTTTTATCAGCCAGGCCGAAATGGGCAAGGCCAATTGCGAAAGCACCCACGATCCCAACTGCGGCGGCGGTTCAACCGATGTGATGGGCTATCACGATGCGCGCGAGATTCCCAACTACTGGACCTACGCCCAGGATTTTGCATTACAGGATCATCTATTCGAGCCGAACGCTTCATGGAGCTTGCCGCAGCATTTGTTCATGGTCTCAGAGTGGTCAGCCACATGCAGCAAGGCTCACGATCCGATGAGTTGCATCAACGCCCTGCAATCGCCGGGCAACCCGCCGGATTTCCATCCCAATCGTCCAAACCAAGGCAACCGCCCGGCACCCGATTACGCTTGGACAGACTTGACCTATCTGCTATTCAAGAATCAAGTTGCATGGAAATATTATGTCCAGACCGGAACCCAACCGGATTGCGCCAACGATGCGGCAGAATGTCCGCCGGTTCACCAGGATGCCAAAACCCCCGGAATATGGAATCCACTTCCATACTTTGATACCGTCAAACAGGATGGACAGCTTCAGAACATCACAAACGTCACGAATTTTTATGCAGATGCCAGGAATGGAACACTGCCTTCCGTCAGTTGGATCACGCCCAGCGGCCCGAACAGTGAGCATCCACCGGCTCTCGTCAGCGATGGACAGGCTTGGACTACAAGCCTGATCAACGCCGCGATGCAAGGCCCCGACTGGAACAGCACCGTTATCCTGCTCTCGTGGGACGATTGGGGCGGCTTCTACGACCATGTTGTCCCGCCAAGCGTGGATCAGAATGGATATGGCTTGCGCGTGCCAGCCATGGTCATTAGTCCGTACGCCAAACAGGGCTTCATTGACCATCAAGTTCTGAGTCACGATGCATACGTCAAGCTCATCGAGGATATTTTCCTCGGCGGCCAGCGGATCGATCCCACAACAGACGGTCGTCCGGATCTTCGACCGACCGTGCGAGAGAACGCGCCAATCCTTGGCGATTTGCTCAAAGACTTCGATTTTAACCAGACCCCGCGTCCTGCGCTTGTACTTCCGGTCAATCCCCCGCCCGGACCGGCTTCGATCCCTGGAAGTTAATCCAATCCCAAACCTTGCTTGCTAAGAAAAGTCTTGCAGAGAAAATTCTGCAAGACTTTCAATTCAATTTGAAGTGATTAATATCCACGATGTCCATGTTCGACTTTTTCAATGGCGGCCAGCCAATCCGGCAGATTGTTGAATAATTTTTTCATGATCTCGCGCGTCCGCTGGATGAACAAGTTGTAATCGCCGTATGCTTCTCCGCCGCTGGGACTCACCAGGTCGCTCACGCCGCGCAAGATCAAGGCCCGAATCCCATTCTTTTTCGCTGTCCATGCAATCGCGCCCGATTCCCAATCTGCCGCAACCGCATCATATTTCTTGACCAGCATCGGAATGTCTCCTGCGACGATATCGCGGTCGCCAGAAACAATCAGCCCGCGCAAGACTGGGCCCGGCAAAACGCGCGGCAACCAGGATAAATTCAATTCGGTTACGTAAAAGGCGATTTCCTCCGAACCATCGGTCATCTGTTCAAAGATATCATAGATAATTGTTTTTTCGACCAGGATGATAGTTCCCCGTTCAATGCGACCTTGAAATCCGCCGCAGGTTCCGAGGTTGACCAACAAATCCGGTTTGAAGTGATCAATCACATATTGCGCCGTGGCCGCTGCAGATATTTTTCCCCAACCGCCATGAAAGAGTGTCAGGTACCGGGTATCAAGTGTCAGGTCGGCGAATTCGCCAAAGGGAGAGTGTTCAAGCGCGAGATTCGGATAAAGCTCCTTCACTGTGCGCCATTCCGCGTTGGCAGAGATGATGACCGCAATTTTCATTTGATATTCCCGGTAAGATAATCCATTAGAAATTGAAGCGCCGCATCTGCCGCCGAAGATTTATTTTGAACGCGGTTGCCATCGAAATGGAAGAGGCGCGTCCATTCGCCGTCCGGTGCGACGAGTGCAACCCAAACTGTGCCGACGGGTTTATCGGGCAATCCGCCGCCAGGACCGGCAATACCGCTTACCGAAATTGCAATGTCCGCATTGAGGACTTTGTTTACGCCGCGCGCCATCTCGATGACCGTCTCGCGTGAGACGGCGCCATATGTTTTTAGCGTATCCCATGAGACGCCCAGCAAGGCAACTTTGGCTTCATACGCGTAGGCCGTCACGCCTCCTAGAAAATATTCTGATGAGCCAGCCACATCCGTGATGTGGCTGGCAATTAATCCACCGGTGCAAGATTCAGCCGTTGCCAGTTTCATCCTCCGCACGCGGAGCAGATCGCCGATCACGTTTTCCGGTTTTGTCATGCCCAGCATTATAAGCAAAAACCTCCCGCACATGCGGGAGGTTTCCATTTTGATTTCGTTCAATTTAATAACCGGGAGTGGTTCCCAATCCTTGCTGAATTTGCTGGAACATATTTCGAATAGCCGGGCCAAGAAGCGCAATCGAACCTCCAATCAAACAGGCACATAAGAATCCAATTGCCAACCCGGGGATAAACAGTGAGCCAATCGCCGCACCCCAACCGAATTGGTTCACACCCTTGATTGCCATGATCTCGAGTACAAGAATGTAAAGGCCTGCAATGGCAATGATCGCACTGAAACAAAGTCCAACAAACGGAATGGCAGACAATAAACTTAGCACACCTGTAACAATAGAGAATGGTGCCAGAATGGCTGCCAGCGCATAAGCTAGTTGCCCGCTATTGCCTCTGCCGCCGAACATCTTCGCGATCCACTGAATGATCGCTGTGCCGATTGCAAAGAATAAAGTGGCGATAACAGCAATAATCGGCGCACCGCAGATTGCAGTAATCAATCCGCCGCCAAATCCATTAACGAATTGTCCGTTACTGCCATATTGCTCCAGAATACGGCGCATAGCAACGCCTTGTACAAGCGATGACAGGAAAAATTGGATCAAATAACCAACAAAAATCCACAGATAGGCCGTGGTTGCTTTTGCGCTCGGCGAGCTCGCCATTGCCGCAAAAGTAGATTCATTGGGCTTTGTCAGCGCATCCATCCAAACCTGGAAAAACGGTTTGGGACCTGCGGGCATAACGGGGGTGTTCGACATATCATTCATGAGAGTCTCCTTTTTAATAATTTTTCATACTTATAGCACAACCGATAACTGGCCTCAATAGTGCAAAACACCTATTACCAAACCCGGATACGGGTAAAATTACTGGCATGGAAATTGCCGAGCATCTCAAGGGAATCCTTGCCACGCTTCCCGCCAAACCCGGTTGTTACATTTATCATAACGCGGCTGGTACGATTATTTATGTGGGTAAAGCCATCAGCCTGAAGAATCGCGTACGATCTTATTTCCATGCTGATGCAAGTCACGATGCCAAGACGCGGCGTCTCGTGCGCGAGATCGCCAACATCGAATGGATCGTGGTCGGGTCGGAGCTTGAGGCGCTGATCCTTGAGATGAATCTGATCAAGAAACATCGTCCCAAATACAACATCCGCCTCAAGGACGATAAGCGTTATCCATACATCAAGGTTCATTGGAATGAATCTTTCCCAAAAATCACGGTCACGCGACAAATGGCCGAAGACGGCTCGCGTTATTTCGGGCCGTACACTTCAGCATGGGCGGTTTATCAAACGCTGGATGTACTGCGCCGCATCTTCCCATATTTGACGTGTGACCGTGAGATCACCGGGCAGGATAAACGGGCGTGTCTTTACTACGACATCAAGCTGTGTACCGCACCCTGTATCGGCGCGGCGACCCAGGCCTCGTACCGCCAAATGATCTCCGACCTGATGGACTTCCTAAGCGGACACAGCGAAGGTATCGTGACACGTTTGCAAAACGAAATGGAAAAGGCGTCCGAAGAAATGCGTTTCGAAAAAGCCGCGGCACTGCGCGACCAACTCAAAGCGATCCAATCCATCATCGAACGCCAGAAAGTTGTCTTCGCCACAGACTATAAAGATTCTGATGTGCTCGCCATGGCGCGTTCTGACGGCGAGGCTTGCGTGCAAATATTCTTCATCCGCGGCGGAAAGTTGATTGGGCGCGAGTATTTTATTTTGGAAGGCACCGAAGATGCTGCGGACGAGGAAGTGATGAGTCAGTTCGTCAAACAGTTCTACACCGAAGCCGCGACGATTCCCGCCCAATTAATGTTGCCCGAAGAAATCGAGGAAACAAAAATTATCGGTCAGTGGCTGAGGTCAAAACGCGGCGGAGAAAAAGTGGAAATCTTCGTTCCGAAGGAAGGCCAGCCGCACGAGTTGGTTCAGATGGCGGCAGAAAATGCCAGCGAGACCTTATCGTCGCTTCGGGCTCAATGGCAGGCCGACACGCACAAGCAGGAACAGGCGCTGGCAGATCTGCAATCAGCGTTGCAGTTGCCTGCGCCGCCCAATCGCATCGAGTGTTATGACGTGTCGCATACGCAGGGCGTGGCGACCATCGGTGCGATGGTGGTTTTCGAGCAGGGTGTGCCAGCAAAAAATCTTTATCGCAAGTTCAATATCGATAGCACGAGCATCGGCGCACCGGACGATTTCGCGTCGATGGAAGAGATGTTAACGCGGCGTTTTCGCAGATGGCAGGGAAGCCAGGAAGCAGAGTCTGCTCCCGGGTCCAAGCCGGATGCGTCGTTCTCCTTCCTGCCGGACCTGATCATCATCGACGGCGGTAAGGGCCAGCTTGGACGCGTGGTCGATGTCCTGGAAAAATTCAACCTGCTCAGCAAAGTGCCTGTGGTAGGATTGGCGAAACAACAGGAAGAAATCTTCTTTCCGCACAAGTCAGATTCGCTGATGCTGCCGCGTCATTCTCAGGGTTTGTATCTCGTGCAACGCATCCGTGATGAGGCGCATCGCTTCGGTATCGCGGCCCATCGTAAGAGACGTTCAAAGCTGGGCATGGCTTCCCAGTTGGATTCGATCCCCGGTATCGGCCCGGCACGCAGAAAAGCTCTCTTGAAACATTTCGGTTCT
>JAKAMM010000037.1 GCA_021812905.1 Chloroflexota bacterium
GCCTATGCCCTGGTCTTTGAACAAGGCAGGGAGGTGAAAACAGAATTGCAGATTCTGGCGGTGAAACGTTTGCAGGAAGCGCTGACCTTTCCTATTCCAGATACTTGGGCAAAGACCTTATGGGAACATGGACTGGATGCCGGCTTCATCCAACGTCTCGAAACAGGAGGAGACTGTCGAGGTGGAGTCAAGCTGGATTTGGGAAAGCCCTGGCAGGAACTGGTACAGAACCTGCTTGAACAGGAAATCTTGACGATTTAGGAGACACAGCATGTTTCAATCCATTCAAGTTGATGAGATCTTCGATCCGAGCAAAGCGCAAGCTAATGAGGATCATCCTTCATACTGGCTGGCGCAGTTGCGCAAAGATGACTGGCAGTACCTGTTGAAGTTCGTGGATGTGAAGTTGCCGGCGAAAACAAAGAAACAAACGCTGGCGGAAGCTACTCTACGGCATATTGAGTTTGTAGTCTGCGATGAGCGTGGAAATGTCTGGCAGATGTGGAATGAGATGCGGAACGAGCATCGTATCATGGTGATCCAGTTCCGTCACTCGGAGTCGGATTGGTCTCGTGGAATTCCAGAGTTCGTCCATCTGGAAAAGAATGATCCGCTTGGCTTTGTGAATATCGCCGGACGGTTGTTCTGTCATGTAAAGTAATCAACCACATTCAATTTGATCCCCCATGCCAGCCGGCGTGGGGGATTTTATTTTCCAAAAGGAGCGATTATGGCTGCCCATAAAAAGATTTCAGATAAGGAGAAAAAATGTACCACTTGCAAAGAAACAAAACCGGTATCAGAGTTTTATAAAGATGCTACACGCGGAGATTGCTATTACACAACATGTAAAAAATGCCATGCCCAACATGTGAAAAATTGGCAGACCAATAATGCGGAGAGATTCAGGGATGCCAACATGAAGTGGAAAAACACGCATAAAAAACAACGCAATGAACAAAACAAAAAGTGGGCAAGGGAACACCCGGAGAAAAGGCGAAGGACTTTTGCCGCATGGCGCAATAAAAATCCAGAGTACGGGAAGAATTGGCGAAGGAACAATAAAGAAAAAATTAGGCACTATGCACAGAACCGCCGAGCCCGCGTCATGGGTAATGGGGGTGAACTTACCGTTGAAGAATGGAATGCTGTTCTTGATTTCTACGGATACAAATGTCTGTGCTGTGGAAGGAGTGATGTGAAACTGACCATCGATCATGTCATTCCTATATTTCACGGTGGCAAACACTCTGTCGATAATATCCAACCGCTATGTGGTCCCTGTAATTCCCGAAAAAAAGATAAACATATCGATTACCGAAAGGAGTATTATCATGCGTCCTCCCGCGATTGAAAAATTAGGATGGTATCCCACAGCAAGTCCTGTTGCTGAATTGCTCAAAACTTATTTTCAGCCTGCCGAGTCCGGCAGGCTTTTAGACCCCTGTGCCGGCGAAGGAACCGCTGCATCCATTCTGGCAAAAGCCCTGAACTGCCAGAGTTGGGGAGCAGAGTTATCCCCAGCCCGCGCCGCACTTGCTACAGAAAAAATGGATCGCCTCTTCAATACACCGTGGCAGTCCTGTCATCTGACAAATGAGTCCATCACTTTGTTGTTCCTCAATCCGCCCTACAGTCATGATCGCCTCGGCGATCAGAAACGTTTGGAATTGGAGTTCCTGAAATCCACCACACCAAAACTAATACACGGCGGTGCATTGATTTATATCGTGTCGCATAAACTCTTGTGCGATCTGGATGTGGCTTCATATCTGGCTGGATATTACGAGCACACAATGGTCTATCGTTACCCTGAAACAGAGTTCAATCAGGTGATTATTTTGGGACTGAAACGTTTGAAATTCAAGATGCCGTCCAATGAGGAAGTCCAACGGATGCAGGCATGGGTGGATGTAGAACCGCCGATGTTGGTGGATATGGCTGAACCCATGTACAACCTCCTGCCGGCTTCAGACAAAGGCGCCGGCGGACAACCAATCCGCTTCTCTCGTTTGGATTGGCAACCAGAAGAAATCGTAGATGCTACTCAAAGGCGAGGCGTATTGGTATCCAAAGAATGGCTTGACCTGATCAATCCTTCACGTGGATTGGGCGAATTCAAACAACCAGTGATGCCTTTGAAGAAGGGGCACATCGCGATGAGTGCGACACGAAGTCGCTCGAATAACTGTCTTGCGTAGTCAAGACCTGCCGTTCCATCGGCAGTACCCTAGGCGGGCATGGGAAGGTAGCAATGCCCTCTTGTGGAGCCCCGCTGACAATGTAGCCGCAGTCGTATGACTCGCGCCCAATTCGTGAGACAAGGGCGTTTCCCGAAAGTGTCTAAGGGAACGGAGCTAGGGTCTGGCAGCACGGTTAGCGCATGCGAACACTTGGTAAACGCCGTCAATGTGGATGAGCTGAAGACACAAGGCACCAGGCTCTGCCAAAAGGCAACGTAGTGAGCACAGGAGTTTCATAGTCTCCTGTCATGGATACGAAACGCTACCGGCGAAAAGAGTGAACCTAACCTGCCATGTTATTCGAGTGGAACGTGGTAAACCCATAGCTTCGCCCGCGAGGGCAGGCGAGCCGCAAGGCGAGTTGTTGGAGTTGTGGGCAGAGGAACGCGGAAAAAGCGAAGGCCATCCTGCAATGAGATGGATAGAGATTGAGCGCAAGCAACATTATCTCGCACGAAAGTGAGCAGACTTCCGCATGGTCTTTGATCACGAAATCGTCTGACAAACCGATCAAGGAGGTAATGCAGATGAAAGCAAATCGAGAAAACATTGCTTGTGCGACCTCCCACGGGGAGGTTGACTGGCATGCCATCAACTGGCAACAAGCAAACCAAAACGTGCGTCGGCTTCAGGCCCGTATCGTGAAGGCAACACAGGAAGGCAGATGGGGCAAAGTGGAAGCCCTGCAACGTCTGCTGACCCACTCGTTCAGCGGCAAAGCATTGGCCGTGAGACGAGTGACAGAGAACCAAGGCAAGAACACCCCTGGAGTGGACAGAGAAATCTGGGAGACTCCAATGAAGAAAGCGACGGCGGTGCGCAATCTGAAGCAAAGAGGATACAAATCTCTGCCGCTGAAGAGAGTGTACATCCCCAAAAGCAATGGCAAGCAACGACCTCTGGGCATCCCGACCATGAATGACAGGGCGATGCAAGCATTGTATCTGCTGTCTCTCGAACCCGTTGCGGAGACCACAGCCGACTTGAACTCGTACGGCTTCCGGCCTCAACGCTCCACCGCAGATGCAATCGAACAATGCTTCAAGACCCTCTCATGCAAGCGCATGGCGGAATGGATTTTGGAGGGAGACATCAAGGCTTGCTTTGACAGGATTAGCCACGAATGGCTACTGGCAAATATCCCAACGGAGAAAGCCATGCTCAAGAAGTGGCTGAAAGCCGGGTTTATGGAACAAGGCATCCTCCATCCAACGGACGAAGGCACACCACAAGGTGGAATCATCTCACCTGTGCTGGCGAACATGGCTCTGGACGGTTTGGAAGAGCGTCTGAAAGCGCAATTCCACACGACCCAAAGAGCAAGATCGCAAAACAAAGTGAACTTTGTCCGGTACGCGGATGACTTCATTATCACGGGTAGCAGTAAGGAACTGCTCGAAAGCGAAGTACTCCCCCTTGTGCAAGCCTTCCTACAGGAAAGAGGGCTGGAATTGTCGCTGGACAAGACCCGTATCACTCACATTGAGGACGGCTTTGATTTCCTGGGACAAAACGTCAGAAAGTATGACGGCGTCCTTCTGATAAAACCATCGAAGAAAAGCATCAAGTCTCTTCTTGGCAAAGTCAGGGAAATCATAAAGGCGAACAAGACTGCTACGGCTGGCAACCTGATCCTCCAGTTGACTCCAATCATCCGGGGATGGGCGAACTACCACCGGCATGTATGCAGTAAGGAAACCTTTAGTTATGTAGACCATGCGATCTTCAAAGCACTATGGCAATGGGCAGTAAGGCGACACCATAATAAAGGCCTGCGATGGATCAAGGATAAGTACTTCAAGGTCGTCGGCGGGCAAAAATGGGTGTTCACAGGTGAATTCAGGAGCGAAGGTGGCAAGCCAAAGATCATCCGGCTTTTCTCAGCGGCCCGCACGCCGATCCGGCGTCACGGGAAAATCAGAAGCGAAGCCAATCCTTACGATCCCGCTTGGGAAATGTACTTTGAACGCCGCCTCGAAGTGAAGATGGAAAATAACCTTCGGAGCAAGTACAAGCTCCTCAACCTGTGGCGCTCCCAAAATGGCATCTGTCCAGTATGCGAACAAAAGATCACTGAAATCACCGGCTGGCACAGCCATCACATCGTATGGCGATCTAAAGGCGGTAGTGACAACGCAGAAAATCAGATGCTGGTGCACCCAAATTGCCACATGCAAATCCACAGCCAAGGTTTATCTGTTGTGAAGCCGCGTCCCGAAAGGGCGTAACAAAGGCTTGAGCCGGATGAGGCGAAAGTCTCACGTCCGGTTCTTAGGGGAGGGGGCGGCGGTAACGTCGCCTCCTTACCCGACTGATGGCCTCTGGCATGATGGGAACCCTGCGTTTAAATGACAATGACGGCAAACCTATGCTAGTGAAAGGCCGTGTGGTAAAGGTCAACGAGAAGGTGGAAGAGTCTACGAGCAAGGATGGCAAAACTTTAACTGAGACCTTCCGTGATCGCTTTGTTTCAACAGTTGCCATCTTGCGGCAGAGTGGGATCGAGATTATTGACACAGTTGAACCGCTCTCAAAGTTCATGCACAAGTACGGTGATCAGATCGGCGCGCACATCCTGTCCACATATCGCCCTTTATATAACTTCGATCCTACATTGGAAGAGACTGCCATCTTAGATACATTGGGTACAAAGCGTAAACCATTACCTGGACAGGAAAAATCAGGGCTGCTTCCAACACAACGTCACATTGCTGCCGGGGTCGCAAGGGCAATTAAGAAACATGGCGTTGGTAATGTTCAAGGCGAGATGGGCGTGGGCAAGAGCTCGGTAGGTTCAGCAGTGATGGAATTGCTGAACGCCTATCCTGCCATTGTCCTTTGTCCACCGCATCTCGTTCCCAAATGGATTCGCGAGATCGAAGAAACAATCCCGGGATCCAAAGCAATGGAATTGAGACGCATTGGCCGCAATTCAGATGATCCAGGTGATGTGAATGATGTGAGCCAATTCCTGCAATTATGTGAAGCAGGACAGTTAGGGCAAAAACCTGTGGCGGTCATCGCTCACACATCCGCAAAATATGGCGCGGGCTGGGAACATGCCATCGTCCGCAAGAAGTTTATTGATGAGGATGATGGTCGGACGTTCGAAGCGTTGACCTGCCCCAAGTGCGGCTCTCCGATCCAGATTGATTTGCCTGGCGGATTTGTTTCCACAGCAACCAGCCTTGATGACTTGGGTGACAAGCGCCGATTCTGTGAGGCTGAAATTAGTGGATATGAACTCGATGCAAAAGGAAGGCTGGTGCAGGATGAACATGGCAACCCTGTTTGGGGAAAACGGATTTGCGGCACACCGCTATTCCAGTTCACTGGCCGGCGCTGGGCGATTGCAGAGTACATCGCCAACCATGCAAAAGGCGCTTTCAAATTATTGATCGCAGATGAGTGCCACGAACTTTCTGCCAAAGCTAGCGACCGCGGTATTGCATTTCACCAACTGGTAGCCTCTACAAAATACACCCTGACTCTGACAGGCACATTCTTTGGTGGACGCAGTACATCCATCTTCTGGTTATTGCATCGCCTGAGCGCTGGTGTTCGCAAAGACTTTGCCTTCAATGATGAGAAACGCTGGGCAAGGTTGTATGGCGTGCTGGAGACGACTCGTCAGAGCAAACGCACCATCGAGGATGGTAATGAAGATGGTTTCACTGGCAATCGCCGCTACCAGAACCAAGCCAAAGAACAACCTGGTATTTCACCCGCCATTGTGAATCGTCTGTTGGATACCACCGTGTTCCTATCCCTGAAAGATTTGGGACTGGCTTTGCCCCACTATGCAGAAGAAGTCGTGACACTTACGATGACCGATGAGCAAGGCGGGCAGTATCGTTCGATGGCCAAGAAGCTGCGCGATCTGGCAATCAAGAACAGACGCTATCTCTCAACCTGGCTTCAGTGGACTTTGGCGCGTCCCAACTCTGCCTTTCGTGATGAAGTGGTTGAGATTGATGAAGCAGATCGCAAGGGCGAATTCGTGCGCAGGAAACAACTGATGGAGCTATCGGCAGTCGTTGATGATGAAACCATGCCCAAGGAAAGCTGGCTGGTGGATTTCTGCCGTTCTGAACGTCAGCAGGGACGCAAGGTTTTGATCTATCTTCGACAAACAGGTACGCGAGATATTCAGGATCGAATTCTGAAAATCTTGCGAGATGGAGGAGTGCGTGCCGAGGTATTGACCAGTGGTGTCAATCCCCGAAAGCGCGAGGACTGGATCGCAAAGCGAGTCTTGGGATTGGATGCGTTGGTTGTGAATCCCAAACTCGTAGCCACTGGGTTGGACCTGATCGCCTTTTCATCGGTTGTGTTTCTTGAAATCGAATACTCCCTCTATGTGCTTTGGCAAAGCCTTAGGCGTGTCTGGCGTCTAGGACAGACTAAACCAGTCAAAGCAGTATTCTCCGTCTACAACGACACAATGGAAGCGCGTGCTCTGGCGCTCATCGGCGCAAAGATGAAGGCGGCGCAATTACTGTATGGTGATAATGTTGGCGGTGCAATTGTGCCAGAGGAGGATGGTGACATCCTGATGAAACTGGCGCGCGAAGCGTTGGAATCCGCAGACTTGCCCGATCTACAATCACTCTTCGCCGATGAAGTAGTGGTCTCGAATTCGCCATTGGGGTGCCCAACGGCTCCGAGCGCTCCGATTCCAGTTCCTGATATTCCTAAAGTGGTTTCCTGGGCGGATTGGGTGATCCAGAAGGGTATAGTGGGGAGGTCCGTAAATCGGCAACGTTCCAAGCAGGTGACACAGAATCAGACGTCCCTGTTCTAAACCGACAGCAGTCCAAGTATGACACTTGGACTGCTGTATTCTAATCAAGAGGTTAACTATGGATAAACAGCCAAGATGCAAAAAGTGCGGCCGGCGCTTGAAATCTCCCATGAGCATCGCTAGAGGGATGGGTCCAAAATGTGGAGGAGTTACGGCCACATCCGGGAAATGTGTTCATGCCAGAATTAAGCGGAGTTTTGGGGTTGCATATCAAAGTGCCGGCTCAGATCAATTACAGACGCCACTTTTCCCTAGTGATTTGCCAACGAAGGATTTGAGTAAAAGAGAGTTCTTTCGCCGGCGAAGGGAGGAGCGCCGCCACCTGTTTGAGACTCGTGAACCATTTCAATGCGGGTTAGTGTTGCCAAAGAAAAAGCCTTTGGTGTATACCCCGTTGGAGGATGGTTCATGGCAGGAAAATTCCAGCGGTAGGATCATCTCGCATGAACGACTGCAACAATACCTAACTAGATATCGGTTTATTTAATCAGCAACCCCCTGATTTTCAACAAATCAGGGGGTTTTTTGTTTTAATAATCTTAATACATCGTTAGACACAAACTTTGATGTTTTATTCAAGTTCTTGTAAGCAAGTTTTTTCAATTTGAGTTGGTGTTAACTCAAATTTTACTAACAATTGTTCACACAAATGTATTAATTGATCGTCAGATTCAACGGAATTGCACAAATCTAACAACAAACTTCTCAGCGAATGAACCAAAAAATTAAGTTTATCAAAAGTCAGAACTTTAGTTTCACCAGCAATAGTATTTTCCGTCTTAAGACGATTTGGGCCAACTATTACTCTAATTGGGTTCATAGTTGGATATTCCTTCCGAAACCATTGTTCTGCATTAAGCAATTGGCCGTGATTTGCCTTCGTTAAAGGATTGTCGCCATCTTTCCGGCTTTTAACTTCAATCACCCAAGCCGATTTTGAGTTTAGCAACCATAAAACATCTGGACCAACCCCAAAAGTCTTCTCCGGACGTTCTGCAGCTAATCCAAGAAATCCACCTAAGTCGGCCAATGCTTGCTCATATTGGTTCGAATGCGTAAAACGGTGAAATCGCACACTCTGATCGGTTTATGCCGCACAGTGTGGGATAGAGAGCGCTGTTAGCGGTATTGTACCTTAAGTGTTCGGCATGTTCCGATCAGCCCTGAGCTTGCGCTGGGATTCGCCTTCGAGTTGGATGCGCTTGGCATTGTGGACCAGGCGGTCGAGAATGGCATCCGCCAGGGTGGGATCTGGGATGCGCAGGTGCCAGTCCGAAACGGGGACCTGGCTGGCAATGAGGGTGGCGGAATGTCCGAAACGGTCGTCGAGGACTTCAAGGATATCCTGGGCGTTCTGAATGGTGATGGTATCGCGCATCCAGTCATCGAAGATGAGCAGGTTGGTTTTCGCCAGGGAGCGCAGGATGTTGGCGAGAGAACCATCCTGTCGAGCAAGGCCGAGGGCATGAAGCAGCCGGGAAGTCCGATGATATCGAACGGTGAAACCGTTGCGGACAGCAGCATGGCCGAAAGCGCAAGCGATGAACGATTTTCCACTGCCGGTGGGGCCGAGTACCAGGATGTTGTGGCGGCTGGCGATCCAGTTGCACTGGCCAAGTTCCAGAACAGTGCGGCGGTTGAGGCCGCGGGCAGGGGCAAAATCGATATCTTCCAGGTTGGCCTGCATGGGGAAGTTGGCAGTGTGGATGTTGCGCCGGATGCGGTTCTCGCGGCGCTGGCTGCACTCTTGATCCACAAGCAGGGCCAAACGGTCTTCGAAGGATAGTTCAGTGTATTTGGGATTGGCCTGTTGTTCGCGCAAAGCATCGCGGAAAGCAGGCAGGCGCAGGCAGAGCAGTTGGTCATAGAGGGTTTGCAGGGTCATGATGGCTCCTTTAGTGATAGTAGTTGTTGCCGCGCACGTTTTCGTGGGCAGGCAGGGAAGGCTCAGGGGGATTGGCAGCTGCCAGACGTTCGAGTTCGGACTTTACATCACGGTAGGAAAACAGGCTGGCTGCCAGCAGGTGCTCACAGGCGGTTTCGAGCTGGGCATGGGGATGTCTGCGTGCCAGGTCAAGGATGCCAAGGCAGGACCGGTAGGCATGCTGCGGGTAGGGACGTGATTTCAGCAGGGCAGTGATATAGGCGCTGGTCTGTGCCCCGATTTTGGCGGCTTCACTCTGGAACCAACTTGCATCAGCACCCAAAACAAAACGATGGTTGGCTGGCATATGTTCGGAGCGGGTCGAAAAACGTCCCTGGGTATGGCTGCGCGGGTGGATTGCCACCTGCTCTCCGTGGTGGAAGATCGTGATCAGGGTCTCTGTGGCACGAATACGCACTTCCTGCCGCACCAGGTGGTGCGGAACGCTGTAATAATGGCCCTCAAAAGCGACGTGGTAATCGATGTTGACTTTAGCGTTCTTCCAGGCAGAAAACTCATAGGGACGTTCCGGGAGCGGGCGCAGAGCGGGTTGATCCAGTTCTTCGAACAGCTGTCTGCGAGACTTCCCCAAGTGTGCCATGCTGCGCTCATTGAGTTCTTGCAGCAGCGGTGCGATGGCGCGATTGGCTTCGCCGATGCTGAAGAAGGTGCGGTTGCGCAGGGGCGCCAGCACCCACCGCTCCACATTCTGAACACTGTTTTCAGCATGTGGCTTGTCTTTCGGTTTGCGAACCCGGGCAGGCAGCACGGCCACCCCATAATGCTCTGCCAGTTCCTGGTAGCTGGGGTTGAGTTCCGGCTCATAGCGGTTGGGGCTGGTCACCCCCGATTTGAGATTGTCCGGGCGGACGATCTTTGGCAGTCCGCCAATGAAGCCAAAGGCGCGTACATGCCCTCCCAGCCAGTGCTGCAGTTCCTGCGAAGGCTGGATCTCGGCATAGGTATAGCTGCTGGCTGGCAGCGCTGCCACAAACACCTGCGCCTGAGTGATCTCGCCGGTCTCCGGATTCGTGATCGGCACTGTCATTCCGGCATAATCCACTTCCATCTCGTCACCACCCTTGTGGGGCAGACGCATCGTATTGGTTTGGGTCTTGCTCCAATTCTTGTACAGTCCCAGGAACTGGGTCAGCCCATAGCCGTTGGGATACTTCTCGCGATACTCTCTCCACAGCAGCCTCAGGGTCACCCCGCGTTTGGACAGTTCCCGGTGTACATCTTCCCAGTCCGGTACCGGCTGTTCGCTCTTCCCCGCCTTCTCTGGGAATAACTGCTGGTACAGTGCATCTTCCAGCAACCCTTCCGGCAGTGGCCAACCAATGCCAGCCTCTTCCGCCCGCTTCAGGTATTCTCCCACGGTACTATTGGAAACCCTGCAGACCCGGGCGATCGCTCGGTTGGATAATCTCGCTTCATGATGTAATCGTATGACTTCCCGTATCTTTCGCACTGGTAATCGCTCCTGGGTCATGCCTGCCTCCTCGAATAATGATTCGACAGGATAACCCAACAGTTGAGATTTCCAGCGCTCCTACCCCTCTATTGTGTGCGACATCCACCGATCAGCCTGTGCGGCATGACCGATCACAGTGTGCGCCTTGACCGATCAGCCTGTGCGACATGCCCCGTTTTTTGCACCCAGGCGCGCCCGAC
>JAKAMM010000038.1 GCA_021812905.1 Chloroflexota bacterium
GCTCAAGCCGACTCAGCCCGAAGGGCTTCCACGAACTGAGGCAGGACTTTAGTCCGCCAAACCAATCGTAAATCAAAAATCGGAAATCGGAAATCAACTATGACTCAATTTAAATCACTTATTTCCCACGTCATGCCTTTGCCCGTCAACGACATCGACACGGACCAGATCATCCCGGCGCGCTTCCTCAAAGCCACCGACAAAAAAGGCATGGGCGATAATCTCTTTGCAGATTGGCGCTACAACGCTGACGGCTCGCCAAAGCCGGGTTTTATTCTGAACAAACCCGCATCAAAAGGCGCACAAATTTTGTTGGCCGGTGACAATTTCGGGTGCGGGTCGAGCCGCGAACATGCGCCCTGGGCGCTGACAGGTTTTGGCTTCCACGCTGTCATCTCCACGTCCTTCGCCGACATCTTCCGCAACAACTCGCTGAAGAATGGACTCATCCCGATCATTGTTGATGAAGCGACTCACAAAATGTTATTCGATCTCGTCGAAGAAATTCCCAATGCTGAATTTTCGGTTGATCTTGCATCACAAACTCTTTCGTTCCCGAATGGCTCTGTGACTTTTCCAATCGACCCGTTCAACAAAACTTGTTTGCTCAACGGCACGGATGAACTCGGCTACATCCTCGGCTTTGAAAAGCAGATCACGGAATTTGAAAATCGGTAAATTGGCAGTTGGTAAATCGGTAAGTTGGGAACAACCAATTTACCAAGCCCCAATCTACCAAGGACCACTATGACAAAAATCCAAATCTACGACACCACCCTGCGCGACGGTACACAGTCTGAAGGCTTCACACTTTCGGCCAACGACAAAGTCCGTATCGCACAGCGGCTCGACGAACTCGGCGTGGCTTTCATCGAAGGCGGCTGGCCCGGTTCGAATCCGAAGGACGTTGAATTCTTCGAGCGAGCGCGCGACATACAATGGAAAAATTCCCTCATCGCCGCGTTTGGTTCCACGTGCCGCGTCAAAGGCGGCCCTGAAGACGATGCCAACATCAAGGCGCTTCTCGATTCGCACACACCGGTCTGCACCATCTTCGGCAAAACCTGGACGCTGCATGTAAAAGAAGTTTTACAGACCACGCCTGAAGATAATCTCGGCATCATCGAGCAATCGGTCGCGTATCTCAAAGCCAACGGCAAGCGCGTCATTTATGATGCCGAACATTTCTTCGACGGCTACAAAGCGGATTCATCCTACGCGCTCGAGACGTTGAAAGCCGCCATTCGCGGCGGCGCGGAAACGGTTGTCTTATGCGACACCAACGGCGGGACCCTGCCGTGGGATCTTGAGCGCATCATCCGGGAGATTTCGACGCCGCTCAATCCAGGCCTCAAGCCTGCTCTCGGACACCCGTTCGGAATCCACACTCACAACGATTCAGAGTGTGCCGTGATCAATTCGCTGACCGCCGTCCGCGAGGGCGCAATACAGGTGCAGGGCACGATCAACGGAGTCGGCGAACGCTGTGGCAACGCCAATTTGATTTCCGTCATGGCTGACCTTGAACTCAAGATGGGTTATGAATGTCTGCCCAAAGACAAGGTCGAGCAGCTTTATGAGCTTTCTCATTTTGTGGCTGAAGTTGCCAACATCACGCCCGATGAGCATTTGCCGTTTGTCGGCAAGTCGGCGTTCGCGCACAAAGGAGGCGTGCATGTAGCGGCCATGCGTCGAAGCCAGCAATCCTATCAGCACATTGAGCCGGAGAAGGTTGGCAATAAAATGCGTGTGGTTGTTTCGGACCTTTCGGGCCGCGGAAATTTGTTGAGCAAAGCTGAGGAACACGGGGTCGAGGTTGAGGGCGAGGAAGTCCTGCCAGTTCTCAATGAGATCAAGGAGCTTGAGTCACGTGGATTCTCTTTCGAGGCCGCCGAAGCTTCAGTGACGATGATGTTGAAGCGGCAGGAATATGGCTATAAAATGCCCTTCGAACTCGTGGACTTTTTCGTGAATGTCGAGCATCGTCAGGGGCGCGGAATTTTTGCCGAGGCAACCGTGAAGGTGCGCGTGAATGGCGAAGTGTTGCATACCGCCGCCGAAGGCAATGGCCCGGTCAACGCCTTGGATATGGCTCTGCGTAAAGCGTTGGTTGGATATTATCCGCAGCTTGCCACATTCCACTTGTCCGATTACAAAGTCCGCATTCTGGATTCGGACCACGGCACGGAAGCCATCACGCGCGTGTTGATCGACACGCGCAACAGCAGCAGCCGTTGGAGCACTGTCGGCGCGAGCACCAACATTATCGAAGCTAGTTGGCGCGCGTTGGCTGATTCGATGGAATACGGATTGTTGGTGGCACACTAAATAAAACCCAATGTCATTGCGAGGGCGTTTTTTGCCCGAAGCAATCTCCTCGACATTTGAGATTGCTTCGTCGGGAAGAACACCCTCCTCGCAATGACATAAACAAGGAATCATTTATGAATTTCAACATTACTCTTCTCCCCGGTGACGGCATCGGGCCCGAAGTCGTTGCCGAAGCCGTGCGCGTGCTGGAAGTTATTGCCAGCAAACACGGACACACATTCAAGTTCACCGAAAGATTGATGGGCGGTTGTTCTATCGATAAATACGGCTCATCGCTGACGGATGAAACCCTCGCCGATTGCAAATCGGCGGACGCGGTCCTACTCGGCGCGGTTGGCGGCCCGAAATGGGACGACCCCGCCGCAAAAGACCGCCCCGAGCGCGGATTGCTCGCGCTGCGAAAAGGGCTCGGCGTGTTTGCGAATCTGCGTCCGGTTAAAGTGCATCCGGCGCTGATTGATTCGTCGCCGCTCAAGCCTGAGAAACTCAAAGGCGTGGACATCATGGTCGTACGCGAGTTGACGGGTGGTCTATATTTTGGCTGGCCGAAGGGACGCGATATCAAAGATGGCCGCGAGTGCGCGGTCGACACGCTGGAATATTATGATTATGAAATCAAGCGCGTGATGGAATTGGCATTCACGCTCGCCAAAGGCCGCAAAAAAAAAGTGACGTCCGTGGACAAAGCCAACGTTTTGGAATCTTCACGCCTGTGGCGTCAGATCGCGACAAAGATCGGAAAAGAAAATCCGGATGTGGAACTCGAACACGTTCTTGTTGACACCGCTGCAATGAGACTCATCACCGGCCCGGCGTGGATGGATGTGGTCGTGACCGAGAATATGTTTGGCGACATTCTCACGGACGAGGCGTCTGTGTTGGCGGGATCGATGGGGATGTTGCCATCGGCCAGTTTAGGGGAGTCCAGTTGCGGGTTGCCCCATGAAGCGCACATGGGACTTTATGAACCGATCCACGGATCCGCACCGGATATCGCAGGCAAGGGAATCGCAAATCCGATCGGCACGATTCTTTCGTCGGCCATGATGCTGCGTCATTCATTCAAGCTCGAAGCCGAAGCCGCATCCATTGAAAAAGCCGTGGACGAAGCCATCACCGATGGCGCGCGCACTGCGGACATTGGTGACAAGTTAACGACCCGCCAGATGGCGGATGAAATCATCAAAAGAATGTAGAGGAAAATTATCATGGCAATGGGATCGAAATTCATCTGGATGAACGGCCAAATGGTGCCGTTCGAAAAAGCGACGCTGCATTTTCTCACGCCTGCCTTGCATTACGGCGCGGCAGTGTTCGAAGGTATCCGCGCCTACAACACGGCCAAAGGCCCGGCAGTCTTTCGCTTGCAGGAACACACCGAGCGCTTGTTTGACTCGGCGCGCGTGCTCGGCTTCCGCGAATTTCCGTGGACGGTGGATGAAGTCAGCGCGGCCATCAAGCAGACCGTGAAAGTCAACGAGTTCAAAGATTGTTATATCCGCCCGCTTCTTTATCTGGACGCCGGTGGCTGGAACCTGACCGTGGATGCGGGTAAACCCTCGCTGGCAATTGCTGTTTGGGAATGGGCAAACTATCTTGGTGATGAGGCGCTGGCGAAAGGCATTCGCGCCAACATTTCATCGTTCACGCGCCATCATCCGAATGTGATGATGACCAAGGCCAAGATCTCAGGTAACTATGCCAATAGTATTCTTGCCAAGACCGAGTCGATGCGGTTGGGATTCGAAGAAGCCATTTTGCTCGACCCGCAGGGATATGTGGCGGAATGCACGGGCGAGAATCTTTTCCTGGTACGCGATGGAAAAGTCGTCACGCCATCCACTGCAACGGTGTTGGAAGGCATCACAAGACATTCCATTTTTACGATTGCAAAAGACCTGGGCTACGAAGTTTTAGAACAGCCTGTCTCGCGCGACCAGCTTTATATCGCGGACGAAGTCTTCGTGTGCGGAACCGCTGCCGAGTGTATCGGCCTGAGCGAGATTGATTTCCGCAAGATCGGCGATGGGAAATCCGGCAGGATCACGCGCGAGATCCAAAACGTGTATCACGATGCGATTCGCGGCAAGGTCAAGAAGTATGAGAGTTGGTGCGATTACGTGGGATGAAAATGACGCAGAACCCGGAGGTTTCCAGGGCTCGTCTTCACGAATTGGTCTTTAAAATTCGCGGGAATTCGCGCAGATTAGCGGATGAACAAACAGAGGTACCTCACTTATAGAGGTCTAGTGTGAGTTGTGGATATAACCTACTGCTTAGAAGGCAGGTGCTCTATCCATTGAGCTACAGGGGCAGATGGATCAGGCCGCGGCAATTTCGGTTTCATCAACCGCGTCCTGTGGCTTGGCGGTCTTATTTGGTCTCAGGCCGCGATACACACGTGCCCCCGCCAGCGTTCTCAGGATGGTTTCGGGAGGACGCTTGAGTCGCTTCGAGAGATCGGTTGCGCTCATTGGCTGATTGCCATTGACCAGGAAAATGCGGAACACCGCCTCGACTACCGCGGTATGCTCAGTGACAAAATCCGGCAGGAGGGCGCAATGACTCATGAGCGCGTGCTGGATACCATCCACCGGTTTGACCTCGGCGGTCTGCGGATCGATCCAATCAATCATCGCACCTTCCTGCACGTCGGCCAAGGATTGCTGATGCTCCGCACACAACAAGGAACGTAAATAAACATGCCAATCACGGTCATTCTGCACCCACCACTCGAAGTCAATATGAAATGGCGTTTGGACAGATGGCTTAAGCAGACTCATTTATGCCTCCTCCAGACGGAAATGCAGATCGCCGACATGGATAAAACGTGGTTGACTTGCCAATAAAGCAAACAAGGGTGCAGGCGGTACGCGACGCACAAGATTGACAGCTGCGTACAACTCCTGCGCATGGACGTGTCCTTGCGGTGTGAGTTTTGTCATCTCACGCATTACAGAAACCACCAGATCCTCGAACGAACGGTTCTTGGTCCACAGCGGATCAAGCGCCTTGAAATCGGGAACATAGATCGCCATACGGTCATTGAACTCGGCAGTAATGGCCTGCTTCAACATTGCGAACACCAACCCGCCATCGGCGCCAACGATCAAGGTCCGCACCCAGTCCTTTGATGAGTGCTGGGTCCTGGCTTCCAGGATAACCTCTCCGGGCTTTTGCCCGCGTCGCACCGAGACAAGACTTCCCGGTATGAGTTGAAGATTCTTATACCAGTTGCGCAGCCCAAATACATATCCATGCTCAAGCACGGCCCAGGCGGGCATCTTCAATCCGGATTTTCCATCCACGAACGTAAAGCGCACGCGCGGCGACTCAAGAGCAGTTGGGAATAGCAAACGTGTGCGAGCCGAAAGCGGCAAAGTCCCTGCGCGCAAGTGAGGATAGATCAAACTAATCGTTACTTCCTTCACTTCCTTGTGCTCGAAATCATGTATCTCGCTCAACTCATCGTCAAGCTGGGTCTCAAGCTTCAGCATGGCCTCCTCAAGCGCCGAGCGATCATGTTCGATCTTTGAATACTGCAAAGTTACTGGAACATTGCGCACGCCATCCGGTTCCAGGCGGCGTAAACACCACAGCACTTCACCCAGTGGTCCGACTTCATCGAAACGATTGTCATTTTGCAAAGCATAATTCAAAGAGAACTCAGCCAGCTTCGGATTTATGCCCGCGGGAAAGTCAACAATTTTCAACAAGGCCGAAGTTGGTTGAGGCTCGCCCTGCGCCATATCCAGTGCAGCCTCAGCAAGATTGAGATGACCTTCATTGACATCGACCAACAATCCGCGCGGGAACCAGCGCCCTGCAATCTTTACCAGCCCTTCATCTTTCGAGAATGCGGCCTCAAGTTTTTTTTCAATCTCGATTCCGTTTTCGCTCAGGATGCTCTCGACATTAAGGTTTTCTGCCTCGACCGCCGTGCCTCGTTCTTCATTCAAAACATGATTCAAAAGACCGGCCGCGAGCATCTTCTCTGAACCATCCGCCAGGGCAACTGTGATCACATCGAACTCGCCCGCCTCGGGATTGACACCCTGACGGGTGGCCGTTACCCGACCCTTCTTCCAATTGAAAGCCGGGAACACCAAATTATCACCCACATTGAATTTATCCCTGGGTAAAAATGTCTTTCCATCCGCCTGACGTTCCTTCGTGCGCGCCTCACGTTCGGACTTGACGCGTGCCTCAATGAATATCAATGCAAGATCCCCCGCGGTCAGCGGGGTCTCGATCTCAAATAAGTGCGTATGTAAAACTTCAACATCTTGTGATGTAATTTGAAGTATCTTCCAATAGTCTGATGATAGAGAAGAAATTCCAGCCATAGATTCCTTGTACTTTATAGTATTAATCAAATAAATTATACACTACCTTACATGTATATATTTGGTTTCGACCCGGCTCATTGGAAATTGCTGTGAAGCGGCGCCAAATGTAAGCCGGACTGGCGATCCGACTTACGCCGCGTTGACAAAATGATAAATAACACAGAACTCCAAGATGTGAAAATCTCGGAGTTCTGTGTTAGAGAAGGATAAGTGAAATTTAGAAAAATCTACCAGCCGAACTCATCGAACTTGATTCCATCCAAATGGTTCTGGATGGCCCGCCTGATATAAGGAATTGTATTTTGGGGCAAAGAGTCGATGGCCGCCCAGCGCAGGTCATCGCATTTATCTGGTTCATTATTGAATGGTTCGCGGGGCCAGCTCGTCACACGGACGAAGAAATCCACGCGCTCTTCACCGTCGAGACGGTGCATCACACTCGAGAAGATGAGATGCTCCGCTTCGATCTGGACCCCGATCTCTTCCTGCGCTTCGCGGGCGGCCGCGGCCATCACGGTTTCGTCCCCGTCTAAATGTCCGGCAGGGACACTGTACTCGCCATCCCGAAAACCGGTGTTGAATCGACGTATCAACAGGACTTGATCCTCGCGAAAGAAAAACAAATGCACTGTGGTTGGAAATGTTGCGCGCTGCCTGGTCATGCGAAATAGCTGTCCCAGATTCTTTTCTTGTCCGCTTCGGGGATGAAGGATGCTTCGAAGGCGTAGCGGTTGCAGGCGGCGATATCGTCCATACTCATGCCGAGAATTTCGTGAGCGATGCGGTATTCGTTGTTCAAGTTTGTTTCCAACACTTCAGGATCGTCGGAATTGATGGTCACGCGCACGCCGAGATCGAACAGTTTCTTGAGCGGATGTTCTTCGATCCTGCGCACGGAGTTGGTCAGATAATTGCTCCACGGGTTGACCTCCAGCGTGATGCCGCGCTCCTTGACCAGTTCGATGGCATTCATATCTTCGATGATATGAATGCCATGGCCGATGCGGTCTGGATTAACCATGTTGATGGTATCCATCACGTAGGAGGCGGGCGTATCTTCGCCGGAGTGGATCGTCACTTTGAGTCCTGCCTCTTTGGCCTTCATGATGGGTTTGACAAAGTCACGAATCGGATATGTGACTTCGCTGTCGGCCAGGTCAACGCCGATGAAATGTTGTTTGTTGCGAATAGCCCAGTCCACGGTCTTGACGCAGGATTTAGCTCCCATGCCGCGCGTGGTGATGGCGATATAGCCGATGGCCATGTCGAACTCGCGCTCGGCGCGTCGTTTGGCACGCAAGAGTCCCTCGAGGCAGGTGTCCCAATTCAAGTTGTGGCCGTGAAAGGCCCAGTCCGGTGAGAAGCGCACCTCAAAAAGCTTGATGTTCTGTCGAGCAGAGTCCTCGAACAGTTCCCAGGCGATGCGCTCGACAATGGCAGGCGAGGTGATGCTGTTTTGGAAAATGTCGAAGGCTTTCAGCACAGCGTGCAAGTCGCGCATCTGGTCATAAACCTTGACGGTTTTATCCAGCTCGCCGACCTCGTAGGAAGGCAGTTCCAAACCGTATTCTTTTGCAGAGTCGATAATGGTCTGCGTGCGGATGGAGCCTTCAAGGTGGATATGGATCTCAGTTTTTGGAAGGTCGTTGTAACGCGCATCGAAGTTTTTCATAAGCACCTGCCTGTGAGCAATGGGACTTCACCATTTTACCCTCTTGTTTCGCAACAGGCCGCCCGTAATTGACCAGGGAGTGTTCAAAAAACAACACACTCATATCGTTGCGAGGGTTGGTGGTTGAGCAGGGCGAGCGCTTTTCTTGCCCGTATCGAAACCCAGCCCGAAGCAATCCCCAACTTTACGGGAGATTGCTCACCTGTACTTGCGCCAGGTGCAATTGTCGCCGCCAAGCCTGCACTGAGCATGTCGAAGTGAACGCGGCTCGCAACGACGTTGAAATTTATTTTTTGAACTTGGACACTTCCATTGGCCAACGATTTACTGAAATTAACCCATTTTTGCCGTTTGAAGTTCTCACTTTTGATGCTAGAATCATATCTTCTCAAAAAGAAGGGGGAAGTGGGGTGTTTTGGGCGGGCTTCGCCCGCCCAAAACACCCCACACCCCGCTTTATTGAAAAGATACCTAGAATCATACAAAGGTTCAGGCAAGGAGAAAAAATGGCAAAGAATTATGTCCAGAGTATGTTAGGCGAAAATGAACACATTATCCTGGTCACACGTCAGCACTGGTTCGTACTCTTCAGCGCGATCGTGGCGGAAATTACCATCACCCTGCTGTTGATCGCAGCCGTCAGTGTGGCGACCTTTTTCTTTCCACTGGCGGCTTTTGGCTTTGTGCTGGTGATCGTGCCGCTGATCAGTATGCTGCGCGATATCCTGATCTGGAACAACCACGAATATCTTGTGACCAACCGCCGCGTGATCCAGATCTCTGGCATCTTCAACAAGAACGTGGTGGACTCATCACTGGAAAAAGTCAACGACGTCAAGATGACGCAATCTTTTTGGGGGAGGCTGTTCGATTACGGTGATGTGGAAATCCTGACCGCCAGCGAGATCGGGGTCAACCTGTTCAAGCGCATCGGCGACCCGATCAAATTCAAGACGGCGATGCTGAATGCCAAGGAGAAGCTCGGCTATGAAGGGACGGGCACTCACGCTCAACCCGCCGATGATGTCCCTGCCATGATTGCTCAACTGGACGAGTTGCGCAAGAAAGGCATCGTCACCGAAGCAGAATTCCAGGCCAAGAAGGCTGAACTGCTGAAGAAAATGTAGTTTTTGACACTATTTTCAATATGTCGTTGCGATCGCACTTTGCAAAGCAATCTCCTCGCTAAAACAGGGGATTGCTTCGACGGAAGAGCGCCGTCTCGCAACGACATGGTTCATAAAGAATTGCTGAGTTTTTAGCCTAATCAAAACCAACAACGGCGCGCCGGCATGGCGCGTTGTTGCTTTTAAAATCGGTTATACTTTCGACGCTTAAACAGTTTTCAACAGACATCTTGCGTAAATGTTTATCCGGGTAAATTGCCGCTCTGGCGAAGAACGCCTCGCAGGTACATGTCCATCCAACAGAATCGAAACCTCCAGAAAGTAGAATGACCGACCATATCCGAAACTTCTGCATCATCGCGCACGTGGACCATGGCAAATCCACGCTCGCGGACCGACTCCTACAGCTCACTGGCACGATCTCCGATCGTGATATGAGCGCACAGATACTCGACACGATGGACCTCGAGCGCGAAAAAGGCGTCACCATCAAGGCCTCCGCCGTGCGCATGTATTACACCGCCAAGGACAATCAAAAATACGAGATCAATTTAATTGATACACCCGGCCACGTCGACTTCGGTTACGAGGTCAGCCGCGCGCTCAAGGCTTGTGAAGGCGCGGTGCTGGTTGTCGACGCCACACAGGGCATCGAAGCGCAGACGCTCGCAAATTTGTATCAGGCTCTCGAAGCCGATCTCACCATCATTCCCGTCATCAATAAGATCGACCTGCCATCCGCCCGTCCCGATGAAGTGGCCGAGGATATCGCCAGCCTGATCGGGGTCGAAGCCGGAAGCGTGCTCCGCATTTCGGCCAAAGAAGGCCTGAACGTGGATCAAGTCCTCGAAGCCATTGTCACGCGCGTGCCGCCGCCCAAAGATGCGGACGAGTCGCCTCTGCGCGCGCTCATTTTTGATTCGCATTACGACTCTTACAAAGGTGTCATCGCCTACATCC
>JAKAMM010000039.1 GCA_021812905.1 Chloroflexota bacterium
ACGATCGGGCAGACAACGATCTCAATTGGGAAATTCAGATCGTGCGTCATCTGGCGGATAACGACAGCTTGTTGAGCGTCTTTTTGTCCGAAGTAGGCCTTCGTCGGCTGGACAGCATTGAACAGTTTGGAAACAACGGTCGTGACACCGCGGAAGTGGCCGGGGCGCATCGAACCTTCGAGCGGGCGCGTCATTTTCTCGACTTCGATCCACGTCTGGAAGCCGGGAGGATACATCACTTCGGGCGTGGGCGTCCACACCAAATCCACGCCGACAGATTCGAGCAGGTGCAGATCACGCTCGAGGTCGCGCGGATATTTGGACAGATCATCGGTTGGGGCGAACTGCGTGGGATTGACGAAGATGCTCACAACCACAGCCTTACATTCGGCCTTTGCGCGGCGGGTGAGGGAGAGATGCCCCTCGTGCAGATATCCCATCGTTGGCACGAGTCCCACCGACCCGTCCAGAAGGAGGCGGGCGGTGTGTAATTCGTCGAGTGTGGAAACAATCATCATGATCCGAAATTCCGAAATTCCCTGTTGACAGATAGAAAATATGTGCTACACTTTTATTGTCTTACAATAAAAAGGAGATATAAATGGCTTACGCTTTTACTAATTCTAAAGGTCAGACATATTTTTTACACGCCAAGGTCATCACAAGTTCGACCGGGAAGGAACGAAAATTGTACTTCTTCTCGCGCGAGGTCAAAGATGGCGCCGTGGATGAAGTGCCTGCGGGCTACACCGTGGCTGAAATGAAAACCGGCCTGCCCTCTCTCAAAAAAGCAGTATAACCCCGTTCGGAATGGTTTTGGGGCCTGAATGAAAATACAAAGGAGCCGCAGAGAAGCAAAGATGAATATAATGAAAATTCATGAAAATCCGAGTTAATCCGCGGCTTCTTTGTTTAATAAAACCCCATAGGAGGAGTCAATGCCAGCACTAAACCGTGTACAACTGATCGGACGTCTCGGCAAGGAACCCGAGACGCGCTTCACCCCCAACGGCAAGAAAGTGACCCATTTCAGCATCGCCGTTTCGCAACGTCGGAAAAGCGGAAGTGAAACCAAGGAATACACTGAATGGGTTTACATCGAAGCCTGGGGACGATTGGCCGAAGTCTGCGAGCAGTATCTCAAAAAAGGCAGTTTGATCTATCTAGAGGGACGGCTCAAGACGGATAAATATGAGGATAAAGGCGAGACCAAATATTCAACCAAAGTTGTTGCCTTGCTTTTGCAGTTCCTCGACAAGAAACCAGCCGAGGAACCTGTCATGGCGGTTGATGAGGAACAAACCGATTACGAAGCTTAGAATTTTACAGGAGGGGCTGTCTAAAAAGGGAATAGGCAGCCCCTCCTCAAAAGGGGAAAAGTTTAATACAATTGGGGAATGAACAATGGACAAATCAGCAGAAATACGAAGAACAAGAGCGCATTCTGAACGGACGCAATAGTTATTCAAAAACGGACCCAATTTACAAAAACTGGCGATCTAATGACCGCCAGTTTTTGTATCGCTTGTCGTCTCCTGCCTATTCTTGCCCGATTTTGCTCCCCTTTTTAGACAACCTCTGCTTTTTTAACTTTTAACCTATAACTTTCAACCCAAGTGCATCGGCATGATGACGTGCAGGAATTGTTCATCACCGACCGGACGCACCACGCCGGGCGCATTCGGCGCAGACGTTTCCAGCGCAACGTTCGGCGTTTTGATAATTTCCAACGCCTCGCGCAGGAACTTCACATTGAAAGCAATTAGCACGCCGCCTCCATCCACCGTCGCTTCGACAATGGTCTCGTTCTTGCCGGTCTCTTCCGAAGCAGCGGAAACTTCAACTTCGCTGGGTTGTAATTCACCGTTCGAAGATCTGATATTCAGCCGTGCCACGTTCGAACCTTCGCGGGCGAAAATTTCAGCCTGTTTGCAAGCCTTGAGCAAGGAAGCCGTTGAAACCAACGTGCGCGAGGTGTACTTGCGCGGAATAATCTGCTGGTAATCGGGGAAGGTCCCATCAATCAATTGCGAGACAACTTCCACATCTTTAACACGGAACACCACCTGACCGCGTCCTTTTGGTAAAACCATATAGATTGGTTCTTCGCCATCCGAAGCAACACGCGCCAACTCAGTTAAGGCCCGCGCCGGAATGATCGCCGTCAGCGGAGTGGCAGCGGGCATGGATAAAACAGCCTTGCGGACAGAGAGTCTAAAACCGTCTGCGGCGGCCATCGTCAACTTATCTTTTTCAACTTGAATCAACACACCCATCAAAACCGGGCGGGCTTCATCCGTCGAAGCGGCAAAAGCCACCTGCTGGACCATCTCGCGGAAGTCGCCGACATTTAACTGCACAGCCCCTTCCAGGTCCGGAACGGGAACCGGCGGGAATTCCTGCGCATCGATGCCTTTGATATCATTCGTCGATGTTCCGCCGCGCACATTCAAAGTCTGCGTTTGAACGTCGAGCGAAAGCATCACCTGATCGACGGGCAAAGCATTGACCAGATCCGAAAACGTACGTGAAGGCACAGTGGTCGAGCCTTCCTGGTCAATGCGAGCCGGGATCCAACACGTGATGCCGAGTTCAAGATTGGTCGCGGAAAGACGCAAACGACCTTCATCCGAAGCGATCAACACGTTCGCCAGCACCGGCAACGTACTGCGCGGCGAAACTGCGCGGGACACAATGTTCAACCCGCGTGCCAGATTTTCTTGAAGGACGGTGACTTTCATAGTTGCTCTCCTGCGATAATTGCTGAATACAGTGCCATTTTACATCATTAAATAAAAAGACACGCCATTTTCGACGTGTCTTTTTGATCTCATTGACCGGTGATCAACGAGATGCCAAGTGTAAGCAGCATGAATAAAAACTGCAACCCAAACAACGCCGCGGCAATGTAGACGGCAATCGTCCACGCCGAATTGCCTGCCTGTTGGCGGACTTCCTGACCTTCAGCCAGTTGACGAATTGCCTGCGCCGCCTGCTGGACCGACTGCCTGCTGACTCCGCCTACCCAGATCAATCCTTTCGCTTCATTCGGGACGATGACGCGGCTTTTGTCAAAAGAGCCAATCCAATCTGGGGCATTTACTGCCAAACTCCCACTGAGAATCATCGCATCAAATTTTCCTGAAGGCTTTTCAGCGACAGGTGTCATCGTCACAGGCACGCTCGGCGCAAACTTTTTCAGCGCCGCTTGAACCGACTCGCCAAAGCCCTCACCCGAATCCACCACCAACACTTTGAACGCACTTTGTTTGGCAGACAGCGCATCCGCCGTGAATAGGCCATCGCGGCGCAGGACCATCAAATGGTAGATCAACAAGATTGCGAACAAAACCAATAATTGAAAATTATTCAAGACCGTGGAGAGAAATGTATTTTCAGTTTGTCCGGTCAGCAAAACTCGAATCAATTGAAAGACCAACGCCACCGCCGACGCCATGCCACCGATGACACCTGCAAACAGAGCCAGATACAAATACACACGCCGAATAATGGACTGACGTGCGTGATCGCCAGTTTCATCTTTCGCAAAAGATTCGGCCTGCATCGGACGCCACGTCAGCAGCCAGAGCGGAAGCCATGCCGCCAGCAGGGAAATTGCCGTGGCCAGATCGCCGCGCATGACATCGTTGCTGAATAAATTTTGTCCGCCCGTCAGAAAATCAATCATGTATTTGATCAGCGTAAAAACGCCGATCAAGGCGCCGCCCAATCCCAACGCGGACAGAATGTAAAAATATACGCGCTTCATCCCGGCTCGACGGACAACATCGCCAACCGATTCGATGTGACGCGTCAGCCAATGCCCGTAATATGCCCACACTGCGCCCAACGGCACGCCGATGGAAATGACTCCGCCAATTTGCTGGATAAAATCGGGAGTGGAAATATCCGCGCCGAGCAGTTTGGTGATAACGATGTTGACCAGCATGGACGAAGTTGTCAGCACGGTAATGACTCCACCCAGGGCGAGGATGTAGAGAATGCCGAGGCGTAGATTCGACTCTTTTTCCGCCGCGTCCGCCAAAGCGTCCTGAATGATGCGCCACGAGTAGAACCAGATCGGAGTCCCAACTATGAGCAAAGAAATCCCGTTGATCAGAGTCTCACGTCCGATATCGCCCAAAATATTGGATGGCACGTAGAACATAAACCGCAAAACCTGCTGTGCCCCAAAGATAACCATGAGCAGGCTATAAAGAGTCCAGAGATAACGGTATAGCCTGCGGACATCGGCAAAATTTTCTTTGGAAGGCAAAGTCTTCCACTCGCCGCGCAGTACATTCCAGAAGTAAGCAGCCACCAGTCCATTCATCAGAATGGCAATGATATTATCGGGCACGGTCTGCGAACCGCCGATGATGGCACGCTCAGCAACAAGGTGAACGGTGGAAATAAAAGTGCGGTCAATCAACGCCAGCAAATTTTGGACAACGGGAATCAACGTGGCAAATAAAGCGGCATAAAGAAAAATAGCCCGCAAACTGGCGGTCTTCTCTTCTTCATCTTGAGACGATGAACGTTGTGCCCACAACCAATGGACGAGGAAGATCGGCACACCGACGAGCACCAAAGCCAGCGCTTGTGCCAGCGCTTCGGCTCCGCCACCGACGGTTTCATCAATGATCGAACGCAGCAGGCTGATAGAGCCCCATAATACGACCTCGAGGCTGATCAAAGCCACCAAATAAAAGTACAAACGGCGAACGGTTTTCATAATGTTATCCTTTTTATTTCGGCGGAGTTTGATACCAGCTGTAATCCCACAGGGTGTAGGCAGGCATATTTGAAATCTTCCACGTGCCGTTTTGCGTCACGAGTTGCGCCGAACCAACATTGTTGTAACCAGTCGAAAATGGATCACTGGACGAATAGATCATGCTGACCTCAACCGTCGCATCCTCGCCAGTGATATCTACCTTCCCGATTTTTATCCCCGCACTGAATGGCGTTAGCGATCCAGTCGCAAAAGATTTGCGGAACGCCTCGAAGGTTGGCTTGTTGTCGAGATCGGCCAGATAACCGTACGCTTTTTGATAATCTTTATTGAGCAAAGCCAGTACATAATTATGCACAACGCCATCCGGCGCAGTTTCAGCAATATAAGTTTGTTTATCTTGTCGCGTAAAGAAAATTACCAGTGCGGTAACAATCAATACCGCGATACCGGTTAGAATTCCGGTTAGAAAGCGGTCCTGTTTCATAAGCGCCTCCAAAGATTCAATTTCATTGTATAAGGTTTGCCTGCAAATGACAAGCAAAAATCACAACCAGGATGCCTCTAATAAATGTGTTGCAAATCCCGTATAATATAAAGTGTCTTTTCAATAAAGCTGGGTTTGGGGTGTTTTGGACAGGCAAAGCCCGTCCAAAACACCTCACTTCCCCCTTCTTTTGAGACACGATAAAAATAAACGATAGGCAGGTATGCCGACATGGTCATTCACAATTGAGTTTCCGTAAGCCGTCCGTTCGCGGGAAGCAGACGGCGCATGTAGAAAAATCCCCGTTGTTACAGTTACCTGTTCACAAAAAAAATAAACCATGACTCAACATCGAATTACCGACGACCTGGACGCCCTGTTGGACGTTCTTCCCATTAACATTCGCCACGCGGTCGAAAAGGCCAACAACAGCGAAAAATTGCTGGAGATCATCCTCGATCTTGGACGCGTCCCGACGGCGCGCTTTGTCGAAGAGGAAATCGTTTTGCAGGAAAAGGAAATCACGCGCGCCGAAATAGATTACGTGGATGAACGCACAGGCGAGTTCGATGCAGATAATCGCGCAGGCATCGAGCGCACACTGCATAGAATTTCCGCCATTCGCAATCGGCGCTCGGCCGTGGTTGGACTTACGTTACGCGTGGGCCGCGCAGTCTACGGCACGGTGGACATCATTCAGGACATCATCGAGTCGGGCAAATCGGCGCTCATCCTCGGACGTCCGGGCGTGGGCAAGACCACGCTTCTGCGCGAAGCCGCCCGCATTCTGGCCGAGAATAAACGCGTGGTCGTCGTGGACACATCCAATGAAATTGGCGGCGACGGCGATGTGCCGCATCCCGCCGTTGGCAGGGCGCGCCGCATGCAGGTGCGTGAACCAATGCTGCAACATGAAGTGATGATCGAAGCCGTTGAAAATCACAACCCGGAAGTCATCGTCATTGATGAGATCGGGCGCGAACTCGAGGCCGCCGCAGCCCGCACCATTGCCGAGCGCGGCGTGCAGCTGATTGGCACGGCGCATGGCCAAACCCTCGATAATCTTTTGCTCAACCCAACGCTGAGCGATCTGGTCGGCGGCATCGAAGCGGTCACGCTGTCAGACGAGGAAGCCCGTCGACGCGGTACCCAGAAAACGGTGCTCGAAAGACGCTCCCCACCCACCTTCGATGTGCTGATCGAGATCCAAACCCGCGACCGGTTCGCGGTGCATGCCGACATCCTGTCGTCGGTGGACGCTTTGTTGCGCGGTTATCCGCTTCAGCCGGAAATTCGGATGCGGGATGCCAATGGCAGGATTCAGATCGAGAAAGCCGCACCCGTTTCATTGTCCAGGGTGGACGCGAAGGAACCGAAAGCGCCTCGCCGCGGACGCGGGCCGGTCGCGGCTTCCGAAGCGCCGGTTGCCACTCCGCGCCTTGATCCCGCTCCGGGCGGTACGCTGCAACCCATTAAAATTTACCCATACGGTGTGGCGCGCAACCGATTGTTGCAAGCCGCGAAAAGATTGGGCGTGCCGGCCATCATTGTCAAGGATGCGGGCGAGGGCAACGCGCTGGTCACGTTGAAGGGACATTACCGCGACCGTCAGCAGACCATTGTAGACGCCGAACATCGCGGTATGCCGATCTATGTTTTGCGCGCCAATTCGGTTGGACAGGTGGAACAGTTCCTGAGCGACCTGTTCAACTTGCCTGGCGAGCAGCAGGCGGCGGGCGGTGAATTGGACGATGTGAAGATGCAAATGCAAGAGGCGATTGCGGCGGTGCTCAATGGCGAGCGCTGGGTTGACCTGCCGCCGAGTTCTTCGCTGGTGCGAAGGCTGCAACATGAAATGGCGCGCCAAGCCGAGTTGGTTTCACATTCTTATGGGAAAGAGCCGAGAAGGCATGTGAGGATTTTCAGAGAGTAAAAACAACTTATGTCTTCAGCCACGAATTAACACTAAATTAACACTAATGGCGCGAATTCATGAATGCAGGAAAACAAGACGCCCGGCTGTATAAAAGCTGGGCGTCTTCGTGCAAATTAGTGAAATTCGAGGCTGATCCTTTTCAATTATGCGGTGATTCTCCAAGCGTGACTTGCACCTGTACGTCTTTGCCATTTCTTGTCAAATTGACAGTCACCTGGTCACCGGCTTTGTATGTGAAAAGTGTGTTGAGATAGGAATGGGTTGCATCCAGGGGCACACCGTCAATCTGGGTAATCATGTCACCTTGTTGAATGCCGGCTGTTTCTGCCGGGCTGCCAGCCGCCACTTTGGTTACATAAGCGCCCCATTGAACGGGCAAATTATAGGCGGCGGCGATTTCAGGTGTGATGGGTTGATATCCGATTCCCAGATATGGATGTGAGAAATATCCCTTTTGAATGATCTGCTGGGCTACTGCCTGTGCAGTGTCGATCGGGATGGAAAATCCCAAGCCTTCGGCGACTGATCCAGTTCCGGTGTTGCGAACAATCAAGGTGTTGATGCCAATCACTTCGCCAGCAAGGTCGACCAATGGTCCGCCGGAATTTCCCTGGTTGATGGCCGCGTCGGTCTGGATCAGGCCCTCGATTTGGTAGCCTTTTCCGGTGTCAAGCGAGCGTCCCGTCGCACTGACCACGCCCACCGTCACCGTATTCTTAAAGTCACCGAGCGGCGAACCGATAGCGATCACAGATTCGCCCGGTTGAAGCACATCTGAATTTCCAAGCGTTGCAACTGCCGGAACTTTACCATCGGCTTTCAAAACGGCGATGTCGGAATAGGGATCAGTTCCTACAATTGTGGCCTTTTCCTGTGTCCCATCAGACAGGATGATGTTTACACCTTGCGTTCCTTCCACCACGTGGTTATTGGTGAGAACGTAGCCCTGGCCTGAAATAAAGATGCCGCTTCCGCTGACAGTCTGGTCGCCGGTCGTTCCGAAGAAAGTGGTTTGTCCCGGAATACTGCCGACTACCGTCACAACGGTGGGACCAACCTTCTTAACCGCCTGAGTAATGGTGGTCTGGATATCAGTTGTGTTGATGGTGAGGGTTTGAGCAGGGTTTGTGTTGCTGGCAGGCAGCGCCGCCTGGATGGGTGCCGGCAGATTGCTGGGTTGCTGTCGTATTGCCTGATATACACCTATTCCGCCTCCAACAGCTCCAGCGAGCGCAGAAACACCTGCGACAACCACGATCAGCATTATATAGAGAATTCGTTTTACAGTCATTTGGACCTCCATGTAAAGTCTCTAAGCTTTACAAGTTCCTATTTTAGTATCTGAAAATGACAGGGGAATTAAATCCAATATGAACGTATAATTAGAAATTATCCCTTCAATTTTATTGGAATTCATAAACCATGTTCATCACCCTTGAAGGCCCGGAAGGCTCCGGAAAAACATCGCACATCAAACCCCTCGCTGACTGGTTGACCGCGCAGGGGCATAAAGTTTTCACCACGCGCGAGCCGGGCGGGACATCCATCAGCGAACAGATCCGGCATGTCATTCATGATCTGAAGAACTCCGAAATGCATCCGCGCGCGGAAACTCTGCTGTATCAAGCGGCACGCGCCCAGATCGTCGAACAGGTCATTCGTCCGAAGCTGGCTGAAGGTGTAGTGGTTATCTCAGATCGCTACGCTGATTCAACGCTGGCATATCAGGGTTATGGTCATCAACAGGATCTGACGCAAGTCCGCTCGTTGATCCATTACGCCACCGGCGGACTCTTCCCGGATCTAACGATCCTGCTGGACCTGGATGTGGAAGTGGGCCTCAAGCGCAAATCCAAAGTTGACGAGTGGAATCGCCTTGACGCATACGATGTGGATTTTCATCGCCGCGTGCGGCAGGGATATTTGGAGTTGGTGGAGCAGGAGCCGGGTCGCTGGGCGGTGGTGGATGCTAGTCAAGAGTGGGAGAAAGTACAAGAAAAATTGCGTCAGACAATCTTGAATAGAATTGGAACAAGATAGAAAATATTCCTCCGTGCCCTTGTGTATCCTTAGAAGGACATTTTGTTTTCTTGCCGTCCCCGACTATCTGAAGTACACTTGTTCTAGGAAAGAAAGGATGGTGTTAAAATGGATAATTACACTGTCTCTGACCACTTTGCAGGCAAAGATCCCCTCGTGGGAGCCATTTATAAGCGCATTCTGGCCGAATCTCGTAAGTTTGGGCCGGTGGTCGAGGAGCCAAAAAAGACATCCATCCATCTGGTCAACAAGTCTGCGTTTGCGGGCGTGGTGACCAGAAAAACCGCATTGATCCTGAATATTAAGTCCGCCGCGCCGATCAAGCATGTACGCATCGCCAAATCGGAGCAAGTATCTGCCGGCCGCTTTCATCAGGAAGTCAAACTCACATCGCCCGACGATGTTGACCCGGTGTTGGTCGGCTGGCTGAAAGAAGCCTACGCTCTAAGCGGCTAGAATTATGACGAAATATTTGCTCTATCTTGAATCTGGCCCGAAACATAAGAAGACCATGGTGCATGTGCTGGATCTGCTGGGATGTATTGCCCAAGGTCCAACCACGGAAGCCGCTCTGGAGTCCACGCCTGAGGCGATAAGAACGTATCTGCGTTTCCTGCAGGCGCATGGCGAAGCAGTCCGGCCCAGTGGCGCAATCAACACGGTTGTGGCTGTCCACGTGACGAAGGGCACGTGGCTGGGTAACGGTGATCCGACGCCAGGCCTCGCTCCCGACTTCAAAACGCTTTCGACGCAAGATAAGATCATTAATCTTCAGCGCCTGGCCTGGATGCAAATTGACCTGTTGGAATTGATCCGCGATGTGACCCAGGAGCAAATGCTTATCGAACCAAAAGGCGGAGGCCGTTCGATCTACGACATCCTCGAGCACATGGCTGAGTCGCATGTTGTTTATTTGCGATACCTTGTCGGCAATGTGGACGGACTCTCGCAGGCTCTCAAGGCCGTGCAGAAAGAAGGGCCGGATTCTTTGCCTTTGACTTTGTCCGGCCTTTGGGATATTGCCAACTCCCGGCTGGCCGTGTTATCCGATGCCGAACGAAAAGTGTTGATCCCTCACGGTCAAGTGACGTGGTCGGCTCGCAGATGTATGCGGCGCATGTTGGAGCACGGCTGGGAACATTTGCTTGAAATTTCCGAGCGGTTGAAAAAAAAATAAAGGTAAGAAAATGACAAACGCTACACCTAAAAATATGCCCGAACTTTTATCCACCATCGACGC